>DATKUQ010000493.1:0-9096 GCA_035530495.1 Burkholderiales bacterium | reverse complement strand
GAACAGTTGCACGTACGCGGCTTCGACGTCGAGCGGATCGCCGTTCGAGAGCGTATCCATCAACGCATCCAATTCCGCCAGACGCCCGACTGCGAGGGCGCGCTCGGCGTGCAGCGCATCGCGCATCTCAGGCAGATGGCTGCGCATTTCTGCGTCGGGATAGCTCAACAGGCGCGCAATCACCCGCAAGCTGAAGGCAGTTTCGGAGGGTTTCGATCCGATTATCACAGGTCAAACCCTTGCCTTGATGGGAATGGTGCGCTTCTTGGTGCCCCCGAACAGACTGACTTTGCTCGCGCCATCGGAGCAGCCGTTGCCAAACGAGAAGCCGCAGCCGCCGCGGATATCGAAGGTGTTCTCGGCGTACTCGCGGTGCGTGCTGGGGATCACAAAGCGGTCTTCGTAGTTGGCGATGGCCATCACGTGGTACATGTCTTCCACTTCAGGCTGCGTCATCCCGACTTGCGTCAATGCGGCCGTGTTGACGCGGTTCTCCACGTGCTTCTCGCGCTGGTAGACGCGCATTGCCAGCATGCGTTCGAGCGCACGCACTACCGGGGCCGTGTCGCCGGCGGTCAGCAGATTGGCGAGATACTTGACCGGAATGCGCAGTTGGCTCACGTCCGGTATTTCGCCCTTGGCACCTACATGCCCTGCGTTGGCCGCGGCACTGATCGGCGAGAGCGGCGGCACATACCACACCATAGGCAGCGTGCGGTATTCAGGGTGCAGCGGCAGGGCCACTTTCCATTCCACCGCCATCTTGTAGACAGGGCTTTTGCGCGCCGCTTCCATCCACGCATCGGGAACGCCGTCGGCGCGCGCCTGCCCGATCACCTTGGGATCATTCGGGTCGAGGAAGATGCCCAACTGCGCCTGGTACAGGTCACGATCGTGCTCAACGCTGGCGGCTTCCTCGATGCGGTCGGCGTCGTAGAGCAACACGCCGAGGTAGCGGATGCGGCCGACGCAGGTTTCCGAGCACACGGTGGGCTGGCCCGCTTCGATGCGCGGATAGCAAAACGTGCATTTCTCGGCCTTGCCGGACTGCCAGTTGTAGTAGATCTTCTTGTACGGGCAGCCGCTGACGCACATGCGCCAGCCGCGGCACTTGTCCTGGTCGATCAGGACGATGCCGTCTTCCTCGCGCTTGTAGATCGAACCCGAGGGGCAGCTCGCCACGCACGCCGGATTCAGGCAGTGCTCGCACAGCCGCGGCAGGTACATCATGAAGGTGTTTTCGAACTGGCCGTAGATGTCCTTCTGGATGTCGTCGAAATTCCTGTCCTTGCTGCGTTTGCTGAATTCACCGCCGAGAATCTCTTCCCAGTTCGGCCCCCAGACGATTTTCTCCATGGTCTTTCCGGTAATCAGGCTCCGCGGCCGCGCGGTGGGAGCAGCCGTCATTTCCGGGGCCGACTGCAGATGGTCGTAGTCGAAGGTGAAGGGTTCGTAGTAGTCGTCGATCTGCGGCAGGTTGGGGTTGGCGAAGATGCGCATCAGCAGTTTCCACCTCGGCCCCTGGCGCGGCTCGATGCGGCCGTTGGCTTTGCGCATCCAGCCGCCGTTCCACTTGTCCTGGTTCTCCCATTCCTTCGGGTAGCCGATGCCGGGCTTGGTCTCGACGTTGTTGAACCAGGCGTATTCCACGCCCGGCCTGCTCGTCCACACGTTCTTGCAGGTAACGGAGCAAGTGTGGCAGCCGATGCACTTGTCCAGATTCAGCACCATGCCGATTTGAGCGCGTACTTTCATCTGATGTCCTTAAGCCTGTTGTGCATCCAAGGCCGGTTGGGTTGTGGCCGGCGTATCCAGCCAGTCGACTTTGATCATCTTGCGCACCACCACGATCTCATCGCGGTTGGTGCCGATGGTGCCGTAGTAATTGAAGCCATATGAGAGTTGCGCATAGCCGCCGATCATATGGGTGGGTTTGAGCACGATGCGCGTCATGGAGTTGTGGATGCCACCGCGCGTGCCGCTGATTTCGGCGCCCGGCATGTTGATAGTCTTTTCCTGCGCGTGGTACATCATCACCATACCCGGCAATACCCGCTGGCTCACCACCGCCCGCGCGACGAGGGCGCCGTTGACGTTGAACAGCTCAACCCAGTCGTTGTCGACAATTCCGGCGCGTTTCGCGTCGTCTTCGCTGAGCCAGACGATCGGCCCGCCGCGGCTCAACGTGAGCATCATCAGGTTGTCGGTGTAGGTCGAGTGTATGCCCCACTTCTGATGCGGGGTAATGAAGCTGAGCAGGATCTCCGGATTGCCGTTGGAGCGCAGGCCGTGGATGGCCGCGGTTGCCTTCAGATCGACCGGCGGCCGGTAGGAGGCCAGCGTCTCGCCGAAGGCGCGCATCCATGGATGGTCCTGGTAGAACTGCTGACGCCCGGTGAGGGTGCGCCACGGGATCATTTCGTGCACGTTGGTGTAGCCAGCGTTGTACGAAACGGTCTCGGATTCGATGCCGCTCCATGTCGGCGAGCTGATGATCTTGCGCGGCTGCGCCTGGATGTCGCGGAAGCGGATCTTCTCGTCTTCGCGGTGGATCGCCAGATGCGTGTGCTCGCGGCCGGTCTGCTTGCCAAGCGCCGCCCAGGCTTTGACCGCCACATGGCCATTGGTCTCGGGCGCCAGCATCATCACCACCTCGCAGGCATCGATGTCAGTCTCGATCTTAGGCATACCGCAGGATGCCCCTTCGGCGCGCACGAAACCATTGAGCTCGCCCACCTGCCTGACTTCGGTCTGCGTGTTCCAGCCGATGCCCTTGCCGCCGTTGCCCAGCGTATTCATCAGCGGCCCCAGGGCGGTGAAGCGCTTGTGGACGTTCGGGTAATCGCGCTCGATCACGGCGATCTGCGGCGCGGTCTTGCCCGGGATCAGTTCGCACTCGCCTCTCTTCCAGTCCTTGACGTCGAACGGCTGGCCCAGTTCGCCCGGCGTGTCGTGCATCAACGGCGTCAGCACCACCTCATGCTCGACGCCCAGGTGTCCGACGCAGACGTCGCTGAATTTCCTGGCGAAACCCTTGTAGATTTCCCAGTCGCTTCGGGATTGCCAGGCCGGGTCGACCGCTGTCGACAAGGGGTGGATGAACGGATGCATGTCGCTGGTGTTGAGATCGTTCTTTTCGTACCAGGTGGCGGTCGGCAGCACGATGTCCGAGTACAGACAGGTCGTGCTCATGCGAAAGTCGAGCGTAACCAGCAGATCGAGCTTGCCCTCTGGAGCCTTGGCGCGCCACTTCACTTCTTCGGGCTTGGCATCGTCTGCGCCGAGATCCTTGCCCTGCACGCCATGGGTGGCGCCGAGCAGGTGCTTGAGGAAATATTCATGACCCTTGCCCGACGAGCCGAGGATGTTGGAGCGCCAGACGAACATCACGCGCGGCCAGTTGTCCGGATGGTCGGGGTCTTCGCAACTCATCTTCAGGGAGCCGTCCTGCAGACTCTTGACCACGTAGGCTTTCGGGTCGATGCCGGCGGCCTGCGCATCGCGCACCACCTGCAGCGGGTTGGTCTGCAATTGCGGCGCCGACGGCAGCCAGCCCATGCGCTCGGCGCGCACGTTGTAGTCGATCATCGAGCCGCGATACTGCCTCCCCGCTTCGCCCTGCGGCGCCAGCGGCGACAGCACCTCTTCCATCGTCAGCTTCTCGTAGCGCCACTGGTCGGAGTGCGCGTAGAAGAAGCTGGTCGAGTTCATCTGCCGCGGCGGGCGGATCCAGTCGAGCGCAAATGCCAGCGCGGTCCAACCGGTTTGCGGGCGCAGCTTTTCCTGGCCCACGTAGTGCGACCAGCCGCCGCCGCTCTTGCCGATGCAGCCGCAAAGCATCAGCATGTTGATGATGCCGCGGTAATTCATATCGCTGTGGTACCAGTGGTTCATGCCGGCGCCGATGATTACCATCGACTTGCCCTGCGTCTTCTCCGCGTTATCGGCGAACTCGCGCGCCACCGTGATCACCTGGTCGCGCGGGGTACCGGTGATGCGTTCCTGCCACGCCGGCGTATAGGGCGTGTCGTCGTCGTAGCTGCTCGCCGCCTGTTCGCCGGCCAGGCCGCGCGCCACGCCGTAATTGGCGGCCTGCAGGTCGAACACGGTGGCCACCAGCACCTCGCGTTGCGCGCCGGCGTCACCGAGCGACAGGCGTCGCACCGGCACCGTGCGCACCATCACATCGTTCTGCACGTTGTTTGGGAAATGCGCACTTTCGATGCCGCCGAAGTACGGGAACCCGACCTGTGCGGTGTCGCTGGTCGGAGCGTCGCCTTCGAGCAGCGACAGCCTGAGTTTGACATCCTGGCCGTGCTGCGCTTCCTTCGCCTCCAGGTTCCACTGGCCCTGGTCGGCGCCGCCGTCCGGGCCCCAGCGAAATCCGATCGTGCCGCGCGGCAGCACGACCTTGCCGGTCGCGTCGAGAGCGACCGTTTTCCATTCCGGATTATTGGCGGCGCCGAGCCGGTCACTGAAGTCCGAGGCGCGCACGTAGCGGTCGGGCACCATGACGGTCTCACCGGCCGGCATAGTGTGCTCGCGCAGCATTACCAGCATCGGCAGGTCGGTGTAGCGGCGCACGTAGTCGTCGAAGTAGGCGCAGCGTTTGTCGACATAGAACTCTTTCATGATCACATGCCCCATCGCCATGGCCACCGCCGCATCGGTGCCCTGCTTGGGGTGCAGCCACAGGTCGGACAGCTTTGCGACTTCGGAATAGTCGGGTGTGACGGCGACCGTCTTGGTGCCCTTGTAGCGCACCTCGGTGAAAAAGTGAGCATCGGGCGTGCGAGTCTGAGGCACGTTGGAGCCCCAGGCGATGATGTAGCTGGAGTTGAACCAGTCGGCCGATTCGGGTACGTCGGTCTGCTCGCCCCACACCTGCGGGCTGCTCGGAGGCAGATCGCAGTACCAATCGTAAAAGCTCAGGTTGACGCCGCCGAGCAGACTCAGGTAGCGGCTGCCCGACGCGTAGCTGATCATCGACATGGCGGGGATGGGCGAGAAGCCGACGATGCGGTCGGGCCCGTGCTTCTTGATGGTATAAACATTGCTGGCGGCGACGATCTCGTTGACCTCGTCCCAGCTCGATCGCACGAAACCGCCCAAGCCGCGCATACTCTGGTAGTCGCGACGCCCGCTAGCCGATTCGACGATGGAAGCCCAGGCCGCGACCGGGTCGTGCGTCAGACGCGCCTCGCGCCAGCTCTTGAGCAGCCGGCCGCGCACCAGGGGATACTTCACGCGGTTGGCGCTGTACAGGTACCAGCTGTAACTGGCGCCGCGCGAGCAGCCGCGCGGCTCGTGGTTGGGCATGTCCCAGCGCGTGCGCGGGTAGTCGGTCTGCTGGGTCTCCCAGGTGACGATGCCGCCCTTGACGTAGATTTTCCACGAGCACGAACCGGTACAGTTGACGCCGTGGGTGGAACGCACGATCTTGTCGTGCGCCCAGCGGTTGCGGTAGGCGTCTTCCCAAGTGCGGTCTTCACCGTTCGTGACGCCGAAGCCGTCGGAAAACTTTTCCCTCGGGTTCGAGAAGTAAGTCAGTCGGTCGAGAAAATGGCTCATGTGGAGTGTTCCGTTCCTTTGGCTTGAATTCTTGGCACCGGGTACCAAACGCTCATGTTATAGAACCAATATGACCCTACCTGCAACCCGGATTTGGTCAAAGCGGCATTACTGCGTCCTTGCGCGCGTGCTAGCACGACGCTGTCGCAACGCCGCTCAAGTAAAAGACCATGAGGGCATGGAGCGCACGCCCCGGACTGCCGGCCGGATCGACTGAGGTGCGTGACTCGCTGGAATAAGCAATCCGGCTTAAGCCGCGGTCGCCGCTGGATGCGCAAGCACGGCAGCCGCTTCCCCGTTGGCGTCGTTCACCGCCTGCGTCGGCGCGTACCGCTACGAGGGATGTTCCGGAACGCCGGGCGAAGGCGACGCGGGAACTGCGGCGATTCCCCGAAGGGAAGGCGATACCCGCGGTGCGCCGGCGGACACAGGAACTTCGCGCGGGAAGCTTGGTCTACCTTGTCCACGGCAGAATGGGCGTGGTCAGGGCGCTGTAGGGTTCTTCCCCTCCCGTCGTGGCTCTGCTGAGCCGTGCGTGATTCCGTTCAAGCCAGACGGGCTCTCGGCTACGCCTGTTTCTCACAGCCAATGGAGGCGTACCATGACCAAACAAGCGCACACTGTTTCCGATCCGACGTCGCGCGCGCTCAAGCTCAGGTCATCCGAGCTGCCGCTGCCCGACGCCGCGCAACACGACGAGCGGCTGCTGGATGAAGCGCTGGCCGAAACATCCCCCGCAAGCGATACCATGGCCGTGTCGCTGCTTCACCCGCTTCGGACAAGCGTGCATTGAGCGCGTTGCTGGCCGTCGCGCCTGTGGTCGAACTCTCCGCGAGCGATCTCCCGGCGTTCTGCCCGAACCCGTCGATGCCGCTATGGGCATCGCACCCGCGAATCTTCCTGGACGTCGTCAATGAAAGCGAAGCGATGTGCCCGTATTGCGGGACGCGCTATCGCCTGAAGCGTGGCGTCCACGTGCCTGCTCACGAGTTCGATACCCGCGAACTGCATCAAGACCGCCACCAGCAGTACGCCGCGCAACCGGCCATAGACCCGCAGGCGCCGGAGCCATTCATCCACGACCGGGAGACCCCGGAAGTGGCCGTGGACGCGCTCGGCAACACGACGCTCGAGCAGATGACGCGGTGGCTTAGGACGGGTCGATGAGTCCTGCGGGTACTTCCGACCGATCGGCCGGGCATGGACGCAAAGCGAATCCGCGCCGGCTTGTCGCCGGTGGTACGGTGTTCTTTCCGGCGGCGACCGCCTACGCGATCTTCGTTTTGCCAGCGTCCGTGTTCGCGATGCTCACGCTCAACGTGATCGTGATGGCGATGACGTGGACTCTCAAGGCGCTGCAGGATCCGTCGTGTGCACGCGTGCGGGCTTGGGCCACAATCCCCGTTGGCACGGCGGCGCTGGCGGGTCTGGCGCTGTTCGATCCTAAAGTGCTGCTGCCAATTGCATCGGCGGCTTGGCGTAGTGCGTTCGCCGCGCTGCTTGTATTTCACTTTCGCCTGTGCGCGCAGACCGCAGCAGGGGCGCCAAATGCCTGAAACAGCATATGCGATATGGCTTATATTCGACGAGCGTGATAGAGTGAACCTTGTCACGAGAGGGCATGCAGGCGTTGCCAAAGCCAGCCGCGCCTTGAGGACCTCGAAGACCCGCGACGTGCCCGCCGCGCTGATGGGCAAGCTGCCTCTGGAGTGCAAGGCGCTCGCGCTCAGCGTCCATAGCGATTTCGATACCATCGCCATGGACGCAGAATGGACCGGCCTGCCCAAGCGTGCCCCTGGCCAGCTTTCCGGCGTGTTGCAGGAATGTACCGCATGCCAGGAGCGCTACCGACTCACCGGCACAGCGCGCAATTAAGGCGGGGTCGCATCGAATTCACCGGCCTCTATCGTTCGCTGAAACGCCGGTTCTGCAGCGTTGATATCACCAGCCGACTCGGCTCGCGTCGCAGCCGGCCATCACCAATCTTCCAAGGAGATCTTGAATGGCAAAAATCGAAGGTAACTGTCGCGACGTCTGTGAAGCCGCTGAGTTCGTCACAATCGTGACAAGCGGGGATCACGGTCCCCATGTGGTCGGCAATTGGGGCGATTACATGCGTGTCCTGGGCATCGGCGCGGATACACTTGTTTTTCCCGCAGGCCACTATCGTCAGACGGAGCAGAACCTCATTAAGAACAATCGCGTACAGGTGCTGATCGCTTCCAGGAAAGTGCAAGGAACGCGCAGCCTGGGCCAGGGTTACCTCATCGTCGGCACCGCCGAGATCGTCACTTCGGGTCAAGTTTCGGATGCGGCGAAGGCGAAATTTCCGTGGGCGCGGGGTGCGCTGTTGATACACGTCGAGGACGCGACAGCGCAGCTATGACAAGAGGAGGCGGATATCTTGGCACAATAGCTCGCGTTTTCCAGACGAAATGGAGTCCGTCGATTTGTGTGACCCGAGCGCCGTCGCGATTGCCGCTTGCCGGCGCCTTGGTATCCACGCTATTCCGGGCGTCGATCCGTCGCCGCGGTTCCGGGCAATGCTTCTGCGCGGCAGCGGCCGCTCAGCAAGTCGAACGGAAGGCGTGCAATCGAGCGCACCAGCCCGATAAAAACAATCAGCCAAGCCAGCAGCGCAATGTAGATGAAATATCGGGGAATCACATAAAGAAACTTAAGATCCATTGCATGTGCCATCTCCAACGTGCAAACCGTGTACATACCCTGAGGGAAGACCGCGCCCCAGTACAAGGGGTCATACGTCAATGGAAATCGCTTGTAGACGTGCCGCCACAAGACCAGGACTATCAGCATCGGAATCCACCATGTTCCGGTCGCCCAATAAAACACCGTGAAGCCCTTCAGGAACGGCGCAAGGGACTTAATGAAAGGAGCGTCGGGGGAGTTAATGATCAGCAGGGAGCCCGCCAGTGTGGATATGGCCATCGCCCCCATATTGATCCAGTAGGGCGGCGCCAGATCATCGGGTGCTAGTTTGAAAAACGTGTAGCGGTAGAAGATAAGCGAGATCATCCATATGTAGAGCATGCCGCCCCACAACCACATCGACAGGGCAAAAAAGTTCAGCTCGAGCTTGTAAGGTTGTTGCCAGTGCGCTGCGATGAGCGCGCCCAGGGCGGCGATCGACTGGGTCGCGACCACGGCGAGCAGCCAGGCGCCGCTGATGCCTTTCTCCAGAGTTGGCTTGTTTTCCTTGACGGTGAAGGCCGCGAAAATCGTAAAGGTGAGACCTATCCAGAGCGCCAGCGACAGCGCCCATAGGTAGATGCCCATCCGATAGTTTTGCGCGATCAGGACAAACTGGCTGCCTAGAAGGCAGGACCCGGCGACGAGGGTAAAGAAGCCCGGCCCCCGCTGATGATCGACCATGTCACCGAAAAAATGGCCAGGAAATAGAGCGACCCGAATCAGGTTCAACAACAACAAGATCAAGTAGGCGCCGACATTCAACCAGAACAGTGGAAGGGCGATCCACGACATCCCCAGCCTGTGGGCGGCGAT
>DATKUQ010000492.1:0-2077 GCA_035530495.1 Burkholderiales bacterium | reverse complement strand
TTCAGCCCGGCAAGATGGGGCATGAATTCGCGCATGAAGCGGAACTTCGCCTGCTGGCGCTCCTCCGAACTCGAGCCCGAAGGCAGGTAGACCGAAATCACGCTCAAGCTGCCGAAGTCCGCACGCAGGTAGCGGCCTTCGGCGTCGAACTCCCTGGAGCCGAATCCCTTGGTGACCTTGTCCGGCGGTTTGCGGCAATACATGCCCACGCCGCTATAGCCTTTCTTTTCGGCACAGCTGAAATGACCCGAATAGGGGTGGTGGTTGAGCGTTGCGGGCGCGAGGTCGGGCAGCTGCGCCTTCACTTCCTGCATGCAGACCACATCGGCCTTCTGCAAAGTCAGCCATTCGAGCAGGCCTTTGCTCACCGCGGAGCGTATGCCGTTGAGATTGAGCGTGATAATGCGTAACATGGCCGGGTCTCAGGCGTCCAGCCGCGTGCACCAAGAACTGCAAATGCCGGATTTTCGAAAAGAGTTCATTGCCTTCTGCATCGATTGCGGCGTGCTGCGCTTCGGCCAATTCAAGACCAAGGCCGGGCGCATGTCGCCTTATTTTTTTAACGCCGGCCTGTTCAACGACGGTGCGACGCTCGGCCGGCTCGGCGAATTCTACGCGAAAGCCATCCTTGCCGCGGGCGCGCCTTTCGACATGCTGTTCGGGCCCGCCTACAAGGGCATACCGCTCGCCGCGAGCGTGGCCATTGCGCTGGCCCAGGCCGGGCGCAACGTCCCCTACAGCTTCAATCGCAAGGAAGCCAAGGATCACGGCGAGGGCGGGCGCACGATAGGGGCACCGCTTGCCGGCCGGGTGTTGATCGTCGACGACGTGATTTCCGCGGGCACCTCGGTGCGCGAATCGGTCGAGCTGATCCGCGCCGAAGGCGCGAGCCCCTGCTGCGTGGCCATCGCGCTCGACCGCCTCGAACGCGGTGTCGGCGAGCGCTCGGCGGTGCAGGAAGTGCGCGAGGATCTGGGCCTGCCGGTCATCGCCATCGCCGATCTCGACGACCTGGTGCAGTTTCTCGGCGCCAAGCCCGGTCTGGCGCAACAGCTGATCGACATCGAACACTACCGCCAGCTTTACGGAGCCGATGCGCATGCCTAAGCGGCATATCGTGATCCTGACAACCCTGCTTGCGCTCACGGCCGTGACCGCGTCCGCGCAGTCGCACCTGTACCGCTGCAAGGACAGCAACGGCAGGCCTTACTTTACCGACAGGCCGCCGATCGAGTGCACGGGCAAGGAGCTCGATGAGTTGTCTACGCAGGGCATAGTCGTGAAAAAACGCGCGGCTGCGCTGACGCCGGAACAATACGCCGCGAAAGAAGCCGAGGAAGAGCGCAAGAAGCAGGAAGCAATCGAAGCCAAGGAGCAGAGTCGCAAGGATCAGGCGCTGCTCAGCACTTATTCAAGCGCGAAGGATATCGAGGACAGCCGGCAGCGCGCGCTGAAGCATCCCGGGCAGGCGTTGAAGGACATAGAGAAGCGCATCGACGAGGTGCGCAAACGCGCCAAGAAACTGGCGGCCGATAAAGCTTCGTATGCGAAGGAGCCGATTCCAAAAACACTGATCGAGGATATCAGGGATAACGAAATCGACCTAAAGAACCAGCAGGCCACGCTGGCGGCGAAGAAGCAGGAACTCAGCGATATCAACGCCAAGTACGATGAAGACAAGCAGCGCTATCTGAAACTCATCGGCGCGAAGCCGAAGGCTGCGGCGCCGGCGCAGAATTAGCGCTGCTTGCGGCGGAGGCTAACTTTCGCGCAGCGAAAGTTAAGCTGCGCGAGCAGCGGCCGTAGCCACAAGGTCCAGCTATCTGAAACTCACCGGCGCGAAGCCGAAGGCTGCGACGCAGACGGAAAAAAGCTAGCCCGCCAGCTTTTTCTTCAGGATTTCGTTGATCTGGGCCGGATTGCCCTTGCCCCGCGTCGCTTTCATCGCCTGGCCGACGAGCGCGTTGAACGCCTTCTCCTTGCCCGCGCGGTATTCCTCGACCGACTTCGGATTGGCGGCGAGCACGCCGTCGACGATTTTCTCGAGTTCGCTCGTATCTGAAATCTGCTTCAGACC
>DATKUQ010000491.1:0-11043 GCA_035530495.1 Burkholderiales bacterium | reverse complement strand
ACGATGTGCGCACGCTGGTGCGCGAGGCGCACCGGCGCGGCCTGCGCGTGATCACGGAACTCGTGGTTAACCATACCTCGGACCAGCACCCGTGGTTCCAGGCCGCGCGGCGCGCGCCGCCGGGCTCGTCCAAGCGCGATTTCTACGTCTGGAGCGACAGCGACACGAAGTACGACAAGACGCGCATCATCTTCACCGACACCGAGACGTCCAACTGGACCTGGGACCCGGTCGCAAAGGCATTTTACTGGCACCGTTTCTTCAGCCACCAGCCAGACCTGAATTTCGACAATCCGAACGTGCTGAAGGCGGTGATCCGCGTCATGCGCTTCTGGTTCGACATGGGGGTCGACGGGTTTCGGCTCGACGCGATCCCCTATCTGGTGGAACGCGAAGGCACCAGCAACGAGAACCTGCCCGAGACGCACGCCGTGATCCGCCAGATCCGCGCGCAGGTCGATGCGCATTACAAGAACCGGCTGCTGCTGGCCGAGGCCAACCAGTGGCCGGAGGACGTGCGCGAGTACTTCGGCGACGGCGACGAATGCCACATGGCCTACCATTTCCCCCTGATGCCGCGCATCTACATGGCGATCGCGCAGGAGGACCGCCACCCGGTGGTCGAGATCATGCAGCAGACGCCGGAGATCCCCGACAACGCCCAGTGGGCGATCTTCCTGCGCAACCACGACGAGCTCACGCTGGAGATGGTGACCAGCAAGGAGCGCGACTACATGTACCGCATGTACGCGGCCGATCCGCGCGCGCGCATCAACCTGGGCATCCGGCGCCGGCTCGCGCCGCTGATGGAAAACGACCGCGAGCGCATCAAGCTCATGAACAGCCTGCTGCTGTCGATGCCGGGTTCGCCCATCATCTACTACGGCGACGAGATCGGCATGGGCGACAACATTTTCCTCGGCGACCGCAACGGCGTGCGCACGCCGATGCAGTGGAGCCCGGACCGCAACGCCGGCTTTTCGCACGCCGACCCGCAGCGGCTGTACCTGCCGCCGATCATGGACGCGGTGTACGGCTACGAGGCGGTGAATGTGGAGGCGCAGGCGCGCGAACCCGCCTCGCTGCTCAACTGGATGCGGCGCATGCTGGCGGTGCGCAAGGGCAGCAAGGCTTTCGGGCGCGGGCGCTTGTCGTTCCTCAATCCCGGCAACCGCAAGATCCTTGCCTACCTGCGCGAGTACGGCGAGGAGACCATTCTGTGCGTCGCCAACCTCGGCCGCTCGGCGCAGCCGGTGGAGCTCGATCTCGCGCGCTTCAAGGGCCGCGTGCCGGTCGAGATGCTGGGGCGCACTGCCTTCCCGCCGATAGGCGAGCGCTTCTACCTGCTGACGCTGCCCGCCTGCGGCTTCTACTGGTTCCGCCTGGCAACCGACGTCGACGTGCCGCACTGGCACGAGGAGCGTCTGGCGCCCGAGGAGTTGCCGGTGCTGGTATTGTTCGACGGCTGGACCAGTTTCTTCCGCGACCGCGTCGTGCCCTGGCGCATCCGCATGGCGGAGAAGCTGCGCGCGCAGTTCGAGACCGAAACGCTGCCGCGCTACATCGCTGCGCAGCGCTGGTACGCAGCCAAGGGCGAGGCCGTCAAGCGCGCGGCGCTGGACGACTGGGTGCTGTGGGGCGCGGGCCAGTCTTCCTGGCTGATGGCGCTGCTGCAGGTCGAGGCGGCGTCGGGCCAGAGCGCGTACTTCCTGCCGATGACACTGGCCTGGGGTGAGGGCGACGACGAGCAGGTGCGCGCGTTCGCCGCGGCGACGCTGGCGCGGGTGCGCCAGCAGTCGCAGCTCGGCGTGCTCGCCGACGCGTTTGCCGACGAAGCATTCTGCCGCGCGCTGGTGGAGGCGATCGGTGCCGGGCGCGAAGTGAAATGCGCGCAGGGCAAGCTGCGCTTTACCCCGACCACAGCCTACGCCGGCCTCGCCGGCGATGCGGTCGGCAAGTTGCCGATAACGCGGCCGAAGTTCCAGAGCAGCAATACCGCGGTGATGCTGGGCGACCGCCTGTTCCTGAAGGGCTACCGGCGCATAAGGGAAGGCGTGAATCCCGAGTTGGAGGTCGGGCGCTTTCTGACGGAGGTCGCGCATTTCGCCAGCTGCGTGCCGGTGGCAGGCGCGCTCGAATACGTCGCCGCCGACGGTACGCCGAGCAGCCTGGCGCTGCTGCAAGGCCATGTAACGAACCAGGGCGACGGCTGGTCGTACACGCTCGACTACCTCGCTCGCACCTTCGAGGGCCGGCTCGCCACGGCGGCCGAGCCGCACGCGGATGTGCACGGTGCCTACCTGTCCCTGGTGCAGACGCTGGGCACGCGCACCGCGGAGCTGCACAAGGCGCTCGCGCTGCAAACGGGCGACGCGGCCTTCGATCCCGAGCCGCTGGCAGCCGGAGACCTCGCCGGCTGGAAGCAGCGCGTGCACGACGATGCGCTCGCCACGCTGGCCCTGCTGGAGCAGCAGCAGGAGCGGTTCCCGGCCCCCGCGCTGGCCAACACGCGCACGCTGCTCGATGAGCGGCAGCGTCTGCTGGACCGGATCGAGGCCTGCTCCATGCCGGCGGGGCCCTGCCTCAAGACCCGTTACCACGGCGACTACCATCTGGGCCAGGTGCTGGTGAGCAGCAACGATTTCGTGATCATCGACTTCGAGGGCGAACCGGCGCGGCCTTTGGCCGAGCGCCGCGCCAAGCACTCGTCGCTGCGCGACGTTGCCGGGATGCTGCGTTCTTTCGATTACGCCCGCTGGAGCGCCGTACTGCGCGATACCTACACCGATGCCGACCAGGCCAGGCTCGCGCCGCTGGCGCAGGCCTGGGCGCGGGAAACCCGCGAGACCTTCCTGCGCGCCTATGACGAAACTGCACGCGGCAGCGGCCTGTATGCATCGTTCGCCGAAGTGCAGGGGCTGATCGAGTTGTTCGAGCTGGAGAAGGCGCTGTACGAACTGCGCTACGAGATCGGCAACCGCCCGGCATGGATCAATGTTCCGCTGCAGGGTGTGCTCGCGCTGTGCGGGCTCGCTGCGGACGCCTGATCGCACAGCGCGACAGTTACAAAAGGAGGGTCACATATGGAAAAAGTCGACATCATGCTCGCGCCCGTGCGCGCGTTCCTCGTTCAAATCGGCGAGTTCCTGCCCAAGCTCGCGCTGGCGATCGGGGTGCTGATCGCGGGCTGGCTGCTCGCCAAGTTCGCGATGTTCGCGACCGAAAAGGCCTTGCGCGCGATCAACTTCGACGTGCTCACCGAGCGCGCCGGCCTGGACGGGTTCCTGCATCAGGGCGGCGTCGAGTCCGACACCACCCGGATCCTGGGGCTGCTCATTTATTGGCTCGTGATCCTGGCCGCTCTCATCATCGGCTTCAACGGCATGGGGCTGACCTACATCACCGGGCTGCTCGGCCAGATCGTCCTGTTCGTGCCCAAGGTCATCGTGGCGCTGCTGATCCTCTCCTTCGGCGCGTACTTCGCACGCTTCGTCGGCAACGCAGTGATCACCTACTGTAAGAACATCGCCATGCAGGACGCAGAGGTGCTCGGCAAGCTGGCGCAGTACGCCATCATGACCTTTGTCGTGCTGATCGCGCTCGACCAGGTCAACGTGGGCGGGGATATCGTCAGGGAAAGCTTTCTCATCATTCTGGCCGGGGTCGTGTTCGCTGTGGCGCTCGCTTTCGGCCTCGGCGGCAAGGACGCTGCGACGGAACTCATCGACCGCTGGTGGCCGAGACAGGAGAAGAACGACGGCGATTAGTGCGCGCCGGACCGGTTCGATGCATCGCCGGTAATCGCGCTGAGAAAACGCGGCCGCCCGACGTGTTGTTGGTTTGATGCCGTTCGTGCCGCGCGCGCGGATGCGTTTGGCGTGGCTAGTGTCCCGAATCGTTAGTTCGTTGAACAAATGCCCAGCACGGCAACAACGGCTGCAACAGAAAAGCGGCGAAATCGGCGCCAGACAAGGCGCAAAGCGCAGCAAGGTTGGACACCTTGCGAGCATTTGCAACGCCGTATGGCGTCGATTCTCGGCGTCTTTTCTTCAGCGAATTAGCGATTCGGGACGCTAGGGGAGCGGCCGGCAATGCAGCGTCACGATATGCCTTTCCACGTTCAAGGTCTCCGGCAATATTCCGCCATGAACAATGAGCGTGACCTTCGACTCGAGCACTTCCGACATAATGGCGCCCACACGTACGCGCGTACCTTTGGGAATTACCAGGTCGCCGGCGGTCGCCGGCTCGATGAATTCCAGTTCCTGCCCGACTTGAAGATTGAACATCGCCATCCCCCGATATTGGTTTGGGTGAAACATAGCACCTGCGCCGGCGCCGGCCGTTGATCTGGATCAACGGCCCGCTCGCCTGGCGCGCCGTCGAACGCGGCGGTCCATCACCTTGCCTTCGACGGCGGCGAACCGAGCCTTCGCAAGACGGCCGGATTTCCTCCTTTGCCGTCGGCAAAAGCATCTATTTCATTCGATCACTCTTGAGCGTGTTGTGTTGTGATCAAGGTCAAAGTTGATTATTCTCAAAGTACCCAAGCCGTGCGGGGTTAATTTGCTTACGCGTACCAAGGAGGCCGAACATGCGCAGACTATCCGTCGGGTCTTCCGACAGCTCCGGTGGCAGCGAGGACAATACCTGCGAAGACCGGCGCGGAAAAGACGTGGAGCGAATTGCGCGAGGCGAGCGGGCGCAGCGCGTCCCGCTGCAAATGAGACAACAGGCGCGCAAGCCGATGCGGCCGACTTTCATCGGCAATACAAGCACGGTGATTTCGGGCAGCGTCTTCGCAGCAGATCTGGCCGACAAATGAGCGCGCAGGACGCGTCGGAAGTGGGAGCCGGCTTGCGCGGGCCGTTCGACGCCGTGCTGTTCGACATGGACGGGGTCATCACCGATACGGCGCGCGCGCACGCGGCGGCCTGGCAGCGTTTGTTCGACGATTTTCTGAAGGCGCGTGCGGACGAACGCGGTGCAGCCTTTCGGCCCTTCGACACCGGGCGGGACTACCGCCTGTATGTGGACGGGAAACCGCGCTATGACGGAGTCAGGAGCTTTCTGCATTCGCGCGGCATTGAGCTGCCCGAAGGGAACGAGGGTGACGCGCCCGATGCGCAGACTGTGTGCGGACTGGGCAACTGCAAGAACCGGTATTTTCACGCCTGGCTGGAGCAGAACC
Organism: Burkholderiales bacterium; assembly: GCA_035530495.1. Classification (GTDB taxonomy): domain Bacteria; phylum Pseudomonadota; class Gammaproteobacteria; order Burkholderiales; family SG8-39; genus 2-12-FULL-64-23. The sequence goes on along the minus strand of DATKUQ010000491.1, from coordinate 5,852 downwards.
GGGTCCAGGCTTATCCGGGAACGCTCAAGCTCATCGCCGAACTGCGCAGCGCCGGCGTCAAAACCGCGGCATATTCGGCGAGCCGCAATGCAGCAGCCGTGCTGCGCAGCGCCGGCGTGCTGGATTTGTTTGATGCCAGGGTCGACGGCGGCGACCTGGCGCGGCTCGACCTTCCCGGCAAGCCCGATCCGGCAATGCTGCGCGAGGCGGCGATCCGTCTGGCAGTGCCGCCTGAACGCTGCGCAGTTGTCGAAGACGCCATCGCTGGAGTCGAGGCCGGGGCGAAAGGCGGGTTCGGCCTGGTTATCGGGGTGGAGCGCGGCGACTACGGCGACGATCTGCGGCGGGCCGGTGCGCAGCTCGTCGTGCGCGATCTTGGCGAGATGGTCCTCGCCGCGAACAGGCAGCTGGGTGTCAAGACGCTCGCGAATCTGCCTGCCGTATGGACGCGGGAGGACGAAATCCGTCGGCGTCTGTCGGGGAAGGAGGCGGCGGTGTTTCTCGACTACGACGGCACGCTCACGCCCATTGTCGAGGATCACACCAAGGCGCTGCTCGCGCAGGACATGCGCGAGGCTGTGCACGGGCTCAGTCAGCGCTGCAAGGTCGCCATCGTGAGCGGCCGCGACCTCGCGATGCTGAAACAGCTGGTGAAGCTGGACTCGGTGTTCTACGCGGGCAGTCATGGTTTCGAAATTGCAGGGCCTGAAGGCGCTGCCGAAAGCATGGAAAGAGGTGTCGAGTTCCTGCCCGAGCTCGATCAGGTGGAGCAGGTGCTGCGCGAACGCCTGGCCGGCATCGAGGGGCACGCGGTGGAGCGCAAGCGGCTTTCGATCGCGGTGCATTACCGGCGCGTGGCGGCCGGCGATGTCGGCAATCTCGCCGGCATCGTCGACCGCGTACTCGCCGAGCACCCGCGCTTGCACAAGGGAGGCGGCAAGAAGGTGTTCGAGCTGCAGCCGGACATCGACTGGAACAAGGGCCATGCGGTGCTCTGGCTGCTGCAGCAACTCGGTCTGGACCGGCCGAAAATCCTGCCGTTCTATATTGGCGACGACATCACCGACGAGGATGCATTTCGTGCGCTCGCGGGACGCGGCGTCTGCGTCGCGGTGCGCGACGGCGGGACGCGGCAGACGGCGGCGGACTATGCGCTCGCCGATGTCGGCGAGGTGCAGCGCTTTCTCGGGGTGCTGAGCGCAATGGTGAACGCGGGCCCGGAGGAATAGGCCTGCAAAACCTATCCCGGGGCCGGCTCCCTCGGCGAGGAGGAAACGATGAACGAGTGGTCTTTAGTCTACGATGGCTACCTGCCGGAGCAGGAGGGGCGGCGCGAAGCCCTGTGCACGCTGGGCAACGGCTACTTCGCCACCCGCGGCGCCGCGCCGGACACAGCGGCCGACGATGTACACTACCCCGGCACCTATCTGGCGGGCGGTTACAACCGTCTTGTCACCGAGGTCGCCGGTCGCGAGGTGGAAAACGAGGATCTGGTCAACCTGCCGAACTGGCTGCCCCTGACCTTCCGCATCGAGGACGGCGAATGGTTCGACATGGACAAGGTCGAAATTCTGTCCTTGCGCCAGGAACTCGATCTCAAACGCGGGCTGCTGCAGCGGGAGCTGCGCTTTCGCGATGCCGCCGGCCGGACTACGCGTTGGCACGAGCGCCGCATCGTCAGCATGGCCGACCCGAATCTCGCCGGGCTTTGCGTCGAACTGACTGCCGAGGACTGGTCCGGAAGCTTGACCGTGCGCTCGGCCCTGGACGGCAGCGTCAGCAACAGCGGGGTGCCCCGCTATCGCGCATTGGCCAGCCGCCACCTCGACGCTGTGGAGCTCGATCAGCTGGGAGTCGACACGATCTTGTTGCGCTGCCGTACCAACCAGTCCCAGATCCTATTGGCGCAGACGGCGCGCACCCGCCTGTATTTCGACGGCCGCGAGCTCGATGCCGAGCGGCATACCGAGAAACTGACGGACCAGATCCTTCAGGAGATCAGCTGCACGCTGCCCGAGGGCGGGACCATCGCTGTGGAGAAGATCGTGGTGCTGCATACATCGCGCGACCGCGGCATTTCCGAGCCCGGACTGGCGGTGCGCAGAACCCTCAGCCAGGTCGGCCGCTTCGACCAACTGCTGGCGGCGCACGCGCTTGCGTGGAAACAATTGTGGGAGCAGTGCGACATCGAGATCCATGACGGAGCGGTTCCGGAAACAGCGCTCAAGCTGCGCGTCAATATTTTCCACCTGCTGCAGACCGCATCCATGCACACCGTCGATCTCGATGTCGGCGTCCCGGCGCGCGGCTGGCACGGCGAGGCCTATCGTGGGCACATTTTCTGGGACGAGCTTTTCATTTTCCCTTTCCTGAGCCTGCGCATGCCGACGCTGACGCGCGCGCTGCTGCACTATCGCTACCGGCGGCTGCCGGGGGCGCGGCGGGCGGCGCGCGAAGCCGGCTTCGAAGGCGCCATGTATCCATGGCAAAGCGGCAGCAGCGGCAGGGAGGAAAGCCAGAAGCTCCATCTCAACCCGCAATCGGGTCGGTGGATTCCCGACAACAGCTATCGGCAGCGCCACATCAATTCGGCGATCGCGTACAACATCTGGCAGTACTATCAGGTCTCCGACGACCGCGATTTTCTTTTCTACTACGGCGCCGAAATGCTTTTTGAGATTGCCCGCTTCTGGGCAAGCATTGCCACCTACAACGCGGCGATCGACCGCTACGAGATCAAGTCGGTGATGGGTCCCGACGAGTATCACACCGCCTATCCTGGCGTGGCTCCGGAGGACGAATGCGGCGTCAACAACAACGCCTATACGAACGTCATGGCCGCCTGGGTACTGAACCGAGGCTGCGACCTTTTCGACCTGATGCCCAAGGCCCGCTGTCGCCAGCTGTGCGAGCGCATCGGCTTGAGACCCGAAGAGATCGAGCGCTGGCGCGAAATCGGATGCAAGCTGCGGGTACCGTTTCATGGCGAGGGCATCATCAGCCAGTTCGACGGATACGGCGAGTTGGAGGAGTTCGACCGCAAGCGCTACGAGCAGAAGTACGGAGACATCCAGCGGATCGACCGCATCCTCGAATCCGAGGGCGATACGCCGAACCGCTACAAGATTTCCAAGCAGGCCGACGTGCTGATGTTGTTCTATCTTTTCTCGGCGGGTGAGCTGACCCTGCTGTTCGAACAGCTGGGTTATCCCTTCAATCCGGACACCATCCCGAAGAATATCGATTACTACCTCGCCCGCACTTTGCACGGTTCCACACTGAGCGGGGTCGCCCACGCGTGGGTGCTGGCGCGATCGAATCGCGCACATTCCTGGCATTTGTTTCAACACGCGCTGGACAGCGACATCGCCGACGTGCAGGGCGGCACCACGCCGGAGGGCATCCACGTCGGCGCGATGGCCGGCTCGATCGACCTGGTGCAACGTTGTTACATCGGCATCGAGATGCGCATGAACGTCCTGCATTTCGATCCCGCGCTGTCCGACGATCTGGGCCGCGTCAGGGCGCGGCTGCGCTACAGGCGGCAGATAATCGACGTCGAGGTCGACCACGATGTGTTGAAGATCTCCAGCGCCGCGTCCACGACATCGCCCATTACGATTGCCTACCGCGGCCAATACCGTGCCCTGGCCGCCGGCGACACCTATGAATTCCGCCTGCTCAAGCCCGAGGAGCGCGACCGCGACGAGAATCGGTGGCCGCCGCCGGCAGCCGCCGACAAGTCGAAACAGGAACGGCCGTGAATGAAAACCGACCCCGATAACTTCCGCGTTCCGGCGGGCCAAAAGATCAGACTGAAAAAGTGGCCGACGCTGGTGAAGCCCCTGTACAAGTCGAAGGCGCAGTATCAGGAGCTGCTCGCCGAGCAGGTCGAGCAGTTGAGCGCCCTGCAGCGCCTGCACTACGCCTCCAACCGATACGCCTTGCTGCTGATCTTTCAGGCGATGGACGCCGCCGGCAAGGACGGCGCGATCCGCCACGTGATGTCGGGCGTCAACCCGCAGGGCTGCCAGGTGTTCAGCTTCAAGCATCCGAGCGCGACCGAGCTGGATCACGATTTTCTCTGGCGCACCACGCAGAAGCTGCCGGAGCGCGGCCGCATCGGCATATTCAACCGCTCCTATTACGAGGAAGTGCTGATCGTTCGCGTACATCCGGAGATCCTGCACAGCCAGGGCCTGCCGCCCGAGCTGCTCGACGAGAAAACCATCTGGCGCGAGCGCTATCGCTCCATCGTCGACCTGGAAAACCACTTGCACCGCAATGGCACGCGCATCATCAAGTTCTTCCTGCATCTTTCCGAGGAAGAGCAGCGCAAGCGCTTTCTCGAGCGCATCGACGAGCCGGACAAGAACTGGAAATTCAGCCTGGCGGATATCGAGGAAAGGAAACACTGGAAGCAGTACATGCAGGCCTACGAGGAATGCATGAGCGCAACCAGCACGCGCCGCGCGCCCTGGTACGCCGTCCCCGCGGACGACAAGGAGAATGCACGCCTGATCATCGCCAAGGTGGTGGTCGACACGCTGAAGGGCCTGACCATGGCCTACCCAAAGCCCAGCGCCGAACGCCGGCGCGAATTGCTGGAGATCCGCAAACAGCTGGTGAAATGACGGCCGATGGATTTGAATACGATCGAAGCGCGCCGGGAGCGGCGCAGGGGATTGCCGATGCGCCGCGCGCTGCCGTGAATCGGGCAGTTGCCGAATGACTCTTGCAAGGGATTTGTAACCGTTCTTTCGCCCCTGCGCCCTGGTTCATGCGGACCGCTGGTCCGCTGCGTTCGCGGACGCTTCTGCGCCGAGCAGACGCGCCGCCTTTACAGACTGCTGCGCCGCGCGGTGGACGGCGCTCGCCGCGCGCAAGCGGGCATCCATATCCGCCACGGGCAGGCGGCCTAGGGCGCCGGCCTCGAGGAGTTGCGCCTTCAAGGCCTGATAGGCCAGTTCCAGGTTCTGCAAGCCGGTTTCCGCGTCGGCTGCCCGCTGCAGATTTCCCTCCGGGTCGACGCGGGAAAGCAGCCGCTCTATCTGATCGAAAAAGCTGCCGCCAGCTTCGATCAGGCCCGGCAAGGGCGTTTCGCGTGCCGCTGCGGCGGCCTCCATGGCCAGTTCCGCTACGGCCTCGTAATAGCGCGCCACGCGGAGTATTTGCGGCAGGCGCCGGGCATTGCTTTGTGACATGCCGGCCTGGTTCACGCGCGAAATGAATTCCGCTACGGCATGGTTCAAGCGGGCCACGATCTGTTGGTCCCGCGCCAGTTTGGCGTGGTCGGCAGCAGCCATGAGCTCGCGCACCATGCGCAGGGCGATGCCGCCCATGCGCCGCACTTCCTGCTCCAGGGCACTCAGTGCCAGAGCCGGTACGGCGGCGACATTGCTGTCCAGATAGTGCGGCCGGGCTTCATCTTCTTCGGCGGCGCGGAAACGTCTTTCGAGAAAGCGCAGCATGGGGTCGGCGATGGGCCAGATCAATACCACGCCGAGCAGGTTGAAGGCGGTGTGGAACAGGGCCAGCTTGGCGGCCGGCGCCGAGCCGAGTTCCAGTGCATCGCCTGCCGCGCCGATGGCCGCCACCAACCAGGGCAGCAGCGCCAGAGCAACGGCGCCGGTCAGGACATTGAACAGGATATGGGCAGTGGCGGCCCGTTTGGCGTTGGGCGTGGCGCCGATGGCGGCGATCAGTGCGGTTACCGTGGTGCCGATATTGGCGCCGATAACGGCAGCGGCGGCGCCTTGGGCGGTAAGCAGTCCGCCTTGCGCAGCGGTAAGCACGATAGTCAGGGAGGCGCTGGAGGATTGCATCAACACGGTAAGCGCGATGCCTATCAG
>DATKUQ010000490.1:0-6761 GCA_035530495.1 Burkholderiales bacterium | reverse complement strand
TCGACTTCGATGGTGTCGTCCACCTCGGGGTAGGCGAACACGCTGGCGAAGGAGGTATGGCGCCGGTTGCCGGAATCGAATGGCGATTTGCGCACCAGGCGGTCAATGTTGTACCGCTTCGTGAAACCCTCTACCAGTTTCTCTCTGTGCTCAAATAAGCGGCGTTCCAAATTGTTCGTTACGCCGATATAGAGACGCCTCGATTTGCTCGCCAACAAATACACGTAGTACGTTCGTTCATCCATCTGGCAAGAAGCAGATTTCTCGCTGCGCTCGAAATGACACCCAAATAGAGCGTCCTCAGCTCACACACCCTGCTTCAAACTCGCTTCGATGAACATGTCCAGGTCGCCGTCGAGCACCACCTGGGTATTGCCGGTCTCGACGCCGGTGCGCAGGTCCTTGATGCGCGACTGGTCGAGCACGTAGGAGCGGATCTGGTGGCCCCAGCCGATGTCGGTCTTCGAATCTTCCAGCTTCTGCTGCTCGTCGCGGCGCTTGCGCAGCTCCTGTTCGTACAGTCGCGATTTCAGCATCGCCATGGCTTCGGCGCGGTTGCGGTGCTGCGAGCGGTCGTTCTGGCACTGCACCACGATATTCGTCGGCAGGTGGGTGATGCGCACCGCCGAATCCGTCTTGTTGATGTGCTGGCCGCCGGCGCCGGAAGCGCGGTAGGTGTCGATGCGCAGGTCCGCCGGATTGATCTCGACTTCGATGGTGTCGTCCACCTCGGGGTAGGCGAACACGCTGGCGAAGGAGGTATGGCGCCGGTTGCCGGAATCGAACGGCGATTTGCGCACCAGGCGGTGGACGCCGGTCTCGGTGCGCAGCCGCCCGTAGGCGTACTCGCCCGAAACCTTGATGGTCGCGCTCTTGATTCCCGCCACTTCGCCCGGGGATTCCTCCAGCACTTCGATGCCGAAGCCGCTTTTCTCGCAGTACTTGAGGTACATGCGCTCGAGCATCGCCGCCCAGTCCTGCGCTTCGGTGCCGCCCGAACCCGACTGGATGTCGAGGAAGCAGTTGTTCGCATCGAGCGCGCCGGAGAACATGCGGCGGAACTCCATGCTCGCGACCAGCTTCTCCGCGGCAGCGAGATCTCCAGCCACGCTCATCACGGTGGCATCGTCGCCTTCGGCGCGCGCCATTTCAAACAGTTCTGCCGCGTCGCGCAACTGGCTGTCGAGCAGCGTCAGGCTGTCGACGACGCCCTCCAGGGATTTCTTCTCGCGGCCGAGTTCCTGGGCGCGCTTGGCGTCGCTCCAGACGTCCGGCTCCTCGAGCTGCCTCCCGACTTCTATCAGCCGTGCCTGTTTGGTATCGAAGTCAAAGATACCTCCGCATTTCCCTGGCGCGCTCGCCGAGGTCGACGAGATGGTTGGCGAGGGCGTTGAGTTTTTCGGCTTCCATGATCGGCTTTCTTGTCAGAATTGCGTGATTATACTCTCGCCTGAGTGCTCCCTTTGGCTTCCGCCCGTGGCTTGCGCGAAGCTGTTCCGGGGCGGCGCAGGTAAAATGGGCCTATGTCCTCCCGCCGCACGCTGCTCAAACTGATTGCCGGAGTACCCCTTATGGCCATGATTCCACCTGCTTCTGCAAGCCCTGGTCCGCTCAAGCGGCCGATTCCGAGAACGGGCGAATTGCTGCATGCGATCGGCCTGGGCACCTGGCAGACCTTCGACGTGGCCGGCGACGCCGGCGGGCTGGCGGCCGCGCGCGAAGTGCTCGCGCGCTTCGCCAAAGCGGGCGGGCAGATGGTGGACAGCTCGCCCATGTACGGCAGTTCGGAAGCGGTGGTGGGCGAGCTTGCCGCGGGTCTGGGCGTGGAACAATCGCTGTTCCTCGCCACCAAGGTCTGGACCAGCGGCCGCGAGGCCGGCATCCGCCAGATGGAAGAGTCGATGCGCCGCATGCGCACCCTGACGCGCAAGCCGCCGGTCATGGACCTGATGCAGGTGCACAATCTTACCGACGTGATGACCCAGCTCAAGACCCTGCGCGAGTGGAAGGAACAGGGCCGGATCCGCTATCTCGGCATCACCCATTACCACGAGGGTGCGTACCCCGAGCTGGAGCGTCTGATCAAGTCGGAGCAGCTCGATTTCGTGCAGTTCAACTACAACGTCGTGAGCACGGCCGCGGAGGAGCGCCTATTGCCTCTCTGCGCGGACTACCGCACCGGCGTGATCGTCAACCGCCCGTTCCAGGAAGGCGCGCTGTTCCGCAGCGTGAAGGGCAGGGCGCTGCCCGAGTGGGCGGCGGAATTCGATTGTCGCAGCTGGGCGCAGTTCTTCCTCAAATTCATCCTGTCCCACCCGGCGGTGACCTGCGCCATTCCCGCCACGCGCAAGCCGGATTATCTGGTGGACAATATGGGCGCGGCGCTGGGGCGTCTGCCCGATGCAGCCACCCGGCGGCGCATGGTGCAGTACATGCGCGGCGTGTGATCGGTCGGCCCGTTGGTCTTTCCAACCGCATGACATCGTTCGGCAAGAAGCTGTCATTCCGAGCGTAGCGAGGAATCTGCTGTTCTCAGACCCAAAAGCAGATTCCTCGGGCTTCGCCCTCGGAATGACACTATCGAAACAGGTTTGTCGCTTGTTACGGAAACTTTACTAGACGCGCCTGCCGGAAAACTCGTCGACGATCTTGTCTTCGTAGTAGCTCGTCGGCGATGGCGCGGCCATGAACTGGCGGTGCACTTCCTGCGACACGCCGCTGAAAGCGAGCACCGTGCCGTCGCGCAGTTCGACTTCGAGCACGCGCGATTTCGGATCGTAGCCGACCGCGCGGATCTTGTTGGAATTGACGCGCTTGCGTTCCATGATGCTCCTTTCGACTTCCGCCTTCAGGCGCTGCGCTCCCACTCCTCGACGATGAGCTGCACGCTCTGCACGCCATTGTATTCGTTGACCGCCAGCCGGTAGGCGGCGCGGATCGCCGCGCCCGCCGGGGCGAGCGAATTGAAGCGTATCGCGTCGAAGGACTTGCCGTCTTTCTGCAGGCGCAGCTTCAAATGCTTGTCGCCGACCACGCGCTGGCTGGCGACGGCGAAACGGTCGCAGAACAGCGGCTGCGGGAAGCCCTGGCCCCAGACCTCGCGCTCGAGCAGGCGTATGGTGTCGAGGTTCATGTAGGCCGATTCCAGCGGGCCGTCGGTTTCTATGCTGCGCGCGAGGTCGGCGGCAGCGAGCAGCGCGCGCACCGTGCTCTCGAATAACTCAGCGAACTGCGCCAGCCCCTCGCTGCGTATGCTCAAGCCGGCGGCGGCGGCGTGGCCGCCGAATCGCAGGATCAGTCCCGGCGCGCGCTTGGCGACCAGATCGAGCGCATCGCGCAGATGCAGTCCCGGAATCGAGCGCCCCGATCCTTTCAGCTCGCCCGCATTGCCCGCGGCAAACGCGATCACCGGCCGGTGCAGCCGGTCCTTGATGCGCGCGGCGAGTATGCCCACCACGCCCTGGTGCCAGGCCGGGTCGTACAGCGACAATGTATAGGCCGCTTCTGCGTCCAGATCGGCGTCCGTGCCCAGCCCCAGCGCTTCCAGCATGGCCAGCGCCTGCTCCTGCATGCCGCCTTCGATTTCACGCCGCTCGCGGTTCAGCCCGTCCAGTTCCTGCGCGATGTTGAGCGCGCGCGCCGTGTCGTCGGTGATCAGGCACTCTATCCCGAGCGCCATGTCGGCGAGGCGTCCGGCGGCGTTGAGCCGCGGCCCTGCGGCGAAACCCAGGTCGAAGCAGGACGCGCGTTTTGCTTCGCGCCCGGCCACGCGCAGCAGTGCCGCGATGCCGGCCTGCATGCTGCCTTCGCGGATGCGCTTCAGCCCCTGCGCCACCAGGATGCGGTTGTTGCGGTCCAGGCGCACGACGTCGGCGACCGTGCCCAGCGCCACCAGGTCGAGCAGCGTCGCGAGCTTGAATTCCGGCCTGTCCTTGAACCAGCCGCGCCGGCGCAGCTCGGCTCTGAGCGCGAGCATGACGTAGAACATCACCCCTACGCCGGCGATGGCCTTGCTCGGGAAGTCGCAGCCGGGCTGGTTCGGGTTGACGATGCATGTTGCCTGCGGCAGCGCGTCGCCGGGGAGGTGGTGGTCGGTGATCAGCGTGGCGATGCCAAGCTCGTTCGCGCGCGCCACGCCCTCGTTGCTGGCGATGCCGTTGTCGACGGTGATCAGCAGGTCCGGGCGCCGCGGCTGACTCGCGGCGAGGTCGACGATTTCCGGCGTGAGCCCGTAGCCGTATTCGAAGCGGTTGGGCACGAGATAGCCCACGTCCGCGCCGAACGCGGAGAGCGCACGCACGCCTACCGCGCAGGCGGTGGCGCCGTCGCAATCGTAGTCCGCCACGATCAGCAGGCGCTGCTTGGCCGCGATCGCGTCGGCGAGCAGCGCGGCGGCGCGGCCTGCGTGCAGCAGCCGCTCCGGCGGAATCAGTCCCGTGAATTCGCTTTGCACCTCGCTCTTGTCCACCACGCCGCGCGCGGCATATAACTGCGCCAGCACCGGATGCAGGCCCTGTTGCGCCAGCATGTCGCGCGCGCGGGAGGGGATGGGGCGGGTGAGGATGCGCGCGCTCATCGCGGCCGTGTGGAACTGTCATTCCGAGGGCCTAGCCCGAGGGATCTGCTTTGATTTCTTTGACGAAAAGCAGATCCCTCGCTCCGCTCGGGATGACATTGTTGAGAGTTGCTGACGACGAACGGTCGACGCAACTCCCTGTCATTCCGAGGGTATGGCCCGAGGAATCTGCTTTGGTGTCCTCGACGAAAAGCAGATCCCTCGCTCCGCTCGGGATGACATTGTCGAGAGTTGCTGACGACGAACGGTCGACGTAATAGGCCGTCATTCCGAGGGCTCGGCCCGAGGAATCTGCTTTTGTTTCCCTCACGAAAAGCAGATCCCTCGCTGGGCTCGGGATGACATTGTCGAGAATTGCTCAAGGCGAACGGCCGACATGAGCGGCCAGCGGCTTCACCCGCCGCCAGAAGCGGTGCAGGTCGCCTTTCGCGAGTTCCACCGAAAGCCCGCCCGCGGGCCCGGGCGCATGCAGGCTCAGCATGCCGACGCGTTCCTGTCGCAGGGCTTGCAGCAGCGGCGCGAACCAGTCGCGCTCGAGCTGCTGCAAGGCGGTGCGCCAGCCATGCGCGTCGCTGTACTGCGCCGCGGCGCGCAGCCCATCGAGCAGGACCAGATTCACGCCGCTGCTGGCGCCGGTACGCAGCAGCTCCGCGGCGTCCCCGGGCAGCGGGCGCGCGGCGACGCGTGCCGCCCGCGCCAGTCCGGCGGCGAACGGATCCCCGCTCCAGACCGCATTGCAGGGCGTGGTCGCGGAATCTGCGAGGTTGCCGCCGCCCCAAAGCCATACGCTGTTGATCGGCAGCGCGCCCGCGCGTTCGCGCGCATCGTTGACCGCATGGCCGTGCAGCAGCATCTGCATCTCGTTCAGACGCGCGCGCCAGGCCGCTGCGTCGGCGCCGCGCGGCAGCAAGCCATCGATGCTCCTGCCGGCGGCTTCGGGCAGGGCCGTCGTTTCCAGCGCGGGCGCGCGCTCCACGCGCAGATACCAGCGGTCCGGCCGCAGCGGACAGAACACCAGGCCGTCTGCGGAAAAATGCGCGTTGAGGCTGTCGGCGAGGCTCTCCGCTTCCTGCTGCGATATCGAAAATACGCCGCTGGCGGCGAGTATGAGGCGCCCGCCCTCCAGCTTCAGGTGCACCGGGTCGGCGCGCAGCCAATGGTGTTTGCCCGGCTCGCCGCCGTCGGCGAGCAGGCAATAAGGCGCGGCCGGCCAGTCGCCTTCCTTGTCCACTTGAAAGTATTGGCACAGCCAGGCTTCAGCCGATTCGGTTTCGGCCTCTCCTGCGCCGCGCCGCCCCCTGGCCAGCAGGCGCTGCAGCGCCGGAAGCTCGAGTTCGCGATAGATATCGGGGAAATCGCGCTCGGGCCAGAACAGATCGGGAAGCAGCAGATGGCAATGCATGCCAAAGTTTATCATTGCCGCGTGCGGATTAGCGGTGCCTTGCTGTGTCAAAATACGCCTGCAAGACAATCAACATGACCTCACTTCCCTACGAACTGTTCATCGGCCTGCGCTATACGCGCGCCAAGCGTCGCAACCATTTCATCTCCTTCATCTCGCTCACCTCGATGCTGGGTATTGCGCTCGGCGTGGCGGCGCTGATCACGGTGCTGTCGGTGATGAACGGTTTCCAGAGTGAGCTGCGCAGCCGCATCCTGGGGGTGGCTGCGCATGTGGAGATCAGCGGGCCGGGCGATATGCTCTCCGACTGGTCGAAGGTGGCCAGGATCGCCGCCGCCGATCCGCGCGTGGCGGGCACCGCGCCCTACGTCACCGGCGAGGGCATGCTCACCTATGATGGCGAGGTGCGCGGCGCGCTCATCCGCGGCATTCTGCCCGAGCGCGAGGAGCAGGTGGCGGATTTCGCCAGCCACATGAAGTCCGGCAAGCTGACGGCGCTGAAAGCCGGCGAATTCGGCATCGTGCTCGGCGCAGAGCTCGCGCGTGCGCTCGCCGTGGTCGTCGGCGACAAAGTGACCGTGATCGCGCCGCAGGGGGAGGTCACCCCGGCCGGCATCATCCCGCGCCTGAAACAGTTCCGCGTGGTCGGAATTTTCGAGATCGGCATGTTCGAATACGACTCGGGCCTGGCACTGATCGATATTCAGGATGCGCAGAAGCTGTACCGCATGCAAGACAAGGTATCGGGCGTGCGCCTGAAGCTGCACGATTTGTTCCAGTCGC
>DATKUQ010000489.1:0-2391 GCA_035530495.1 Burkholderiales bacterium | reverse complement strand
CTGGTGTTGCTGACGCTGCTGCTCGGCGCTGCAGGCGGCGGCGCCTGGTATTTCCTCGGGGGCCAGCAACAGGCAACGGCGCACCAGACCGGGACGGCCGCAAGCGCCAAAACGGATTCTTCCAAACCGCCGGTGTTCGTCACGCTGAAGCCGTTCACGGTAAACCTGCAGCAGGACGACGGTGCGCCCCAGTACCTGCAGGTCGGACTGTCGCTCAAGCTCAGCGACGATCGCCTCGTCGACGCGATCAAGCTGCATATGCCAGAGATCCGCAATCGCGTGCTGCTGCTGCTGTCGAGCAAAAAAGCGAGCGAGATCTCCACGCTCGAAGGCAAGAAAGCGCTCAGCAAAGAGCTGCTGCACGCAGTCGCGCAGCCGCTCTCCGCCGGCGCGCCGGCGAAAGGCCTGGACAGTGTCCTGTTCACTTCTTTCGTTATCCAGTAGCAGCGATGAGCCAGGATTTTCTCTCCCAGGACGAGGTCGATGCGCTGTTGAAGGGTGTGACCGGGGAGGCCGACGAGGTCAAGGCTCCGGTCGAAACCACGGGGGTGCGCCCCTACGATCTGGCGACCCAGGAGCGCATCGTTCGCGGGCGCATGCCGACCCTGGAAATCATCAACGAGCGCTTCGCCCGTCAGCTGCGCCTCGGCCTGTTCAATTTCATGCGCCGCACCGCCGAGATTTCGGTCGGCCCGATCCGCATCATCAAATACAACGAATTCATCCGTAATCTGGCGGTGCCGACCAACCTGAACATGGTTCAGGTCAAGCCCTTGCGCGGCACCTCGCTGTTCATCTTCGATCCGAATCTGGTGTTCCTTGTAGTCGACAACCTGTTTGGCGGCGACGGCAGGTTTCACTCGCGCGTCGAGGGCCGCGACTTCACCCAGACCGAGCAGCGCATCATCCAGCGCCTGCTCGGCGTGGTGTTCGAGGAATACGAGAAATCCTGGAAACCGGTGTACGAACTGAAATTCGAGTACATGCGCTCGGAGATGAACACGCAATTCGCCAACATCGCCACGCCCAACGAAGTGGTCGTCGTGACCACCTTCCATATCGAATTCGGTCCAACCTCCGGCGAATTCCACATCTGCATGCCCTACGCCATGGTCGAGCCGGTGCGCGACCTGCTCTACGGCAGCCTGCAGGGCGATCATCTCGAGGTCGACAAACGCTGGCTGCGTCTGCTGGCGCAACAGGTGCAAACGGCGGAGGTCGAACTGGTCGCCACGCTGGGCCACGCGCAGGTGACGTTCAAGCAGATACTCAAGATGAAACCCGGTGACGTGATCGGCTTGGAAATTCCAGAGACGATCACCGCTTCCGTCGACAGGGTACCGGTGATGGAATGCCAATACGGATTGTTCAACGGCCAGTACGCGCTCAAGGTCAAGAAGATGATCTCCAGCGCCGTGGCGAACGACTAGGAGACGAACATGAGCGAAATCGCACCGCAAGCACAGGCCGGCGCCGACGACTGGAGCGCCGCGATGAGCGAACAGAACGCATCGAAGGAGGCGGCGACTGCCGCGGGCGACGCCGCGCCGGCGCCGGTTTTCGAGCAATTCACTGCGAACGGGACCAGCGCGGTTCAGCGCACCGACCTGGACATGATCCTCGACATACCGGTGCAACTCGAAGTGCAGCTCGGCCGCACCAAGATCGCGATCAAGAACCTGCTGCAGCTGGCGCAGGGTTCGGTGGTCGAATTGGACGGCATGGCGGGCGAACCGATGGAGGTCCTGGTCAACGGTTGCCTGATTGCACAGGGGGAAGTGGTCGTGGTGAACGACAAGTTCGGCATCCGCCTCACGGACGTGATCACGCCGTCCGAGCGCATTCGCAAACTCAATCGCTAGCCTCCATGCCGAAGCCCGGTTACAGAGCGTATGCGTTCGTCCTTCTCGCTGGTGCAGCGGGACGTGCCGCAGCTGCCGCACCTGCCGCGGCGGCGGCGGCCACGGGGCCGACGCTGCCTGCCGGCAGTATTCTTCAGGTCGTGGCCGGCCTCGCCGCCGTGCTCGCCATGGTGTGGGCCATCGCCTGGCTGCTGAAGCGATTTTCCCCTGTTCACGGCTCGCGTTCCGGCCTGATCCGCGTCGTCGGCGGCGCCGCTCTCGGGCAGCGCGAACGCATAGTCGTGGTGGAGATCGGCGGCACTTGGCTGTTGCTCGGCGTCGCCCCCGGCCAGGTGCGTACCCTGCACGCCATGCCCCGCACCGAAGCCGCCGTCGCGCCCGGAGTGCCGGCGCCGGAGGCGGCGGGTTTCGCGTCCTGGCTACGCAGAATGACGGAAAAGCGGCAATCATGACCGGCCGCACCCTGAAGCTGGCGCCGCTGCTGCTCCTGCTCCTGCTCATCGCACTGCCAACCCTGGCGCAGGCGCAG
>DATKUQ010000488.1:0-11841 GCA_035530495.1 Burkholderiales bacterium | reverse complement strand
GGCGGCGGCCCGCGCCGTCGCTTCCGCGGAGGGATGAGGGGCAGGCGCAGCTTCCGCCGCTTCAATCATTGCTCAACCGGTAATCGTGTTTCCGGGGGCTTCGCCGTAGGGCGGCGAATAGATCACCAAGACGCGAGCCGGCGTGTCGCTGGTCACGGTAAACGTATGGCGCATGTCGGCCGGGAAAAAGCAGCAGTCGCCGGGGCCCAGTTCGCGCGCCTGGTCGCCGACTTCGGCCAGCGCGCGGCCTTCGAGCATGTAACAGACCTGCTCGATGCCGGGGTGCCGGTGCGGCAGCGCGCCTTTGCCTTTCTCGATCACGCCCAGCACCACCTCGACCTGGGTCGCGCCCACGGTTTCGGGGCCGATCAGGCGGTAATTGGTCGTGCCGGTATGGTTGGCGGGGTGATAAGGCACGACCGATTGCATGTTGACGAAATAGTGGGCTGCAAAGTCTTGGTCGGCCATGGCGGTCTCCGCTTACGCGCTTTGTCTTATTCTAAACGGTTGATCCAGATCAAATACTAGCTGAGACTAAGTCCTTGACGTGGCTTATAATTGGCTCCTGCGCACTGCGAGGAGAAGCCGCCAGGCTGGCGCCGCTCGCGTGCTCCAATAGAAATAGAATACGTGAAAGCAACATGCAGCTTTACGCCCTCGGCCTGAATCACAGCACCGCTCCGCTCGCGATCCGCGAGCAGATGGTGTTTCACGCCGAAAAACTCGGGGTGGCGCTGCGCGAGTTGACTCAGACCAAGCCGGTGGGCGAGGCGGCGATCCTTTCCACCTGCAACCGCACCGAGTTGTATTGCTCCGCGGCCGAGCCGCAGGAGGCGCTGTTCTGGCTGGCCGAGCATCAGAGCGTGAAGCCGCAGGAATTGAAACCCTATCTTTACACCTTGCCCAAGGAACAGGCGGTGCGCCATGCGTTTCGCGTGGCTTCCGGCCTGGAATCCATGGTGCTGGGCGAACCGCAGATCCTGGGCCAGATGAAGGAAGCGGTGCGTCAGGCCGAATCGGCCGGTACCCTGGGGACCTTGCTGCACAAATTGTTCCAGCGTTCCTTTGCGGTGGCCAAGGAGGTGCGGACCAACACCCAGATCGGCGCCAATGTGGTGTCGATGGCGGCGGCGTCGGTGAAGCTCGCGGCGCGCATCTACCCCAGCCTGAAAGACCAGAAGATCCTGTTCATCGGAGCGGGCGAGATGATCGAATTGTGCGCCACCCATTTCGCCGCACAGCAGCCGCGCTCCATCGCAGTGGCCAACCGCACCCTGGAGCGGGCGCGAGTGCTCGCGCACCGCTTCAATGGCCGCGCCATGGAGTTGCGCGATCTGCCGGAGGAACTGCACGAGTACGACATTGTGGTGTCCTGCACCGCAAGTGCGCTACCCATCCTCGGCAAGGGGACGGTCGAGCGGGCGATCAAGAGGCGTCGCCGCCGGCCCATGTTCATGGTGGACTTGGCCGTGCCGCGCGACATCGAGTCCGAAGTGGCTGACATGGACGACGTCTTCCTCTACACCGTGGACGACCTGGGCGAGATGGTGAAAACCGGCGTCGATGCGCGCCAGTCGGCGGTGGCGCAGGCCGAGGCCATCATCGAAACCGGCGTCGGCACCTTTCTGAACTGGCTGTCGTCGCGCGATGTGGTGCCCACCATACGCACGCTCAGGAGCCACGCCGAGGAAGCGCGCGGCGAGGAAGTGCAGCGTGCGCTGAGGCTGCTCGCGCGCGGCGACGATCCGAAACAGGTGCTCGAAGCGCTGTCGCACGGACTCACCAACAAGCTGATGCATGCGCCGACCCAGGCGCTCAACAACGCTCCCGCCGAAGAACGCGCCCAGCTCGCCGATCTGGTGTCGCGCCTGTACCCGCCCCGCAGCCCGCGTTAGCCGGCAGCGAATCCGCAGCCACCGGCATGAAGTCTTCTATTGCCTCGAAACTGGAGCAGCTTGTGCGCCGCCTGGGCGAGCTTACGCGGCTATTGTCCGGCGAAGACGTGGTGCACGACATGGATAATTACCGCAAGCTCACGCGCGAACACGCGGAGCTCACGCCGGTGGTCGAGCTGTATCAGACATTCAAGCGTGCGGAAGCGGACGCGCATGCGGCGCAGGACATGATGGCAGATCCGCAGATGAAGGCGTTTGCGGAGGCCGAGTTGCGCGAGGCGCGCGAGCGCATGGCCGGGATCGAGGTCGAACTGCAGAAGCTGCTGTTGCCGAAGGACCCCGACGACGAGCGCAATACCTTCCTCGAGATCCGCGCCGGCACCGGCGGCGACGAGTCGGCCCTGTTCGCGGGCGACCTGTTTCGCATGTACACGCGCTTCGCCGAGCGCAAGCGCTGGCAGGTGGAGGTGATCTCGGCGAGTCCGTCCGAGGTCGGCGGCTACAAGGAGATCATCGCCAAGATCGTCGGCGAGGGCGTGTATTCCAAACTCAAATTCGAGTCCGGCGGGCACCGGGTGCAGCGCGTGCCGGCGACCGAGACCCAGGGGCGCATCCACACCTCGGCCTGCACCGTCGCCGTGATGCCGGAGGCCGATGAAATCGACGACGTGGTCGTCAATCCGGCGGAGATCCGCATCGACACTTTCCGCGCTTCCGGTGCAGGCGGGCAGCACATCAACAAGACGGATTCCGCCGTGCGCGTGACGCATCTGCCTACCGGCATCGTGGTCGAATGCCAGGACGGGCGCTCGCAGCACAAGAACAAGGCGCAGGCGCTGTCGGTGCTGGCGGCGCGCATCAAGGACAAGCAGCTGCGCGAGCAGGCGGCGCAGCAGGCGGCGGCGCGCAAGAGCCTGATCGGCAGCGGCGACCGTTCCGAACGCATCCGCACCTACAACTTTCCGCAGGGGCGCGTCACCGATCACCGCATCAATCTGACGCTGTACAAGATCCAGGACATCATGGACGGCGATCTTGCCGAACTGACCGGGGCCCTTGCCGCCGAGCACCAGGCCGAGCAGCTCGCCGCGCTGGGCGAGGAAGCCGCAGCCTGATTTCCGCGCTGCCCCGGACGTGACGAGCATAGCGCAACTCCTGGCGCTAAGCGGCCTGCCGCCGCTGGAAGCGCGCATGCTGCTCGAACGGGTGTCGGGAAAAGCGCGCGGCTGGCTGATCGCGCATGCGGACGAGGCGGCCGGGCCCGAGGCCGAACAGGCGTTTGCCGCCCTGGCCGAACGCCGCCGCCTGGGGGAGCCCATCGCCTACATACTCGGCGAGCGCGAATTTTACGGGCTCGAACTTCAGGTCACGCCGGCGGTGCTGATTCCGCGACCGGAGACCGAGCTGCTGGTGGAGCTCGCGCTGGGACGCATCCCTGCGAACGCAGCCGCGCGCGTGCTCGACCTGGGGACGGGCAGCGGCGCGATCGCCGTCGCGCTGGCGAAAGCGCGGCCGCAAGCGCGGCTGACGGCGGTGGATGTGGACTACGCCGCGCTCACCGTCGCGCGCGAGAATGCGCGCCGCCACCGGGTCAGCGTGAGATTCTTCTGCGGCGACTGGTTCGGTGCGCTGCCCGGAGAGAGGTTCGATCTGGTCGTCTCCAACCCGCCTTACGTCGCCGCCGCCGATCCGCACCTGGCCGTGGGCGACCTGCGTTTCGAGCCGCAGCGCGCCCTGGTCGGCGGCGCGGACGGACTCGATTGCATCCGCGCCATCGTCGCGAAAGCGCGCGCGCATTTGCAACACGGCGCCTGGCTGCTGTTCGAGCATGGTTACGATCAGGCCGAAGCCTGTCGCGCGCTGCTGCAGGCGCAGGGATATCAGGAAGTGCAATCCTGGCCCGATCTGGCGGGGATCGAGCGCGTCAGCGGCGGGCGCGCCGGCGCGGCGATCTGAGATAATTCGCGCAATTGCAACTTTGCCAAGGACCGTCCAGCGATGAGCACTCGCGGCCAAGCGCCGAAGAAACGCATTAGTCGGCCGCACGGCGTGACGCCCATGGACCAGGTGAAGCACCTCACCGGTCTGGAATTCATGCGCGGCATGCTCGAGGGCAGGCTTCCGCCGGCGCCGATTGCCTCCGCGCTCAAGTTCGAACTGACCGCGGTCGAGCATGGCCGCGCCGTGTTCGAAGGCGTGCCCGAATTCGCGTTCTACAATCCCATCGGCAGCGTGCACGGCGGCTATGCGGCGACGCTGCTCGATTCCTGCATGGGCTGCGCAGTACATACGACCCTGCCCGCCGGACAGGCCTACACCACGCTGGAATTCAAGATCAATTTCGTGCGCGCCATGACCGAAAAGACCGGTCGCGTGCGCGCCGAGGGCAGGGTGATACATCCGGGCAATCGCGCGGCCACGGCCGAAGGGAATCTGTACGACGCCCGCGGCAAGCTGCTCGCCCACGCGACCACGACCTGTTTGGTTTTTCCGCTCTGAAGCGGGTTGCGGACCCGGTTTTGGTTTGACAGGATTGCGGACCCGGTTGACCGGCGGGCGCAGCGTCGGTAAAATCCAAACCTGAGCAATTTACTCAAGTATTAGCAAAGGAGCTGTGCATGGATACGCAACAACTGATCAAGGAACAGGTCTCGGGCCATCCCGTGGTGCTCTACATGAAAGGCACGCCGCAGGCGCCGCAATGCGGATTCTCCGCCAATGCGATAGCCATGCTCAGTGCCTGCGGGGCGAAGGACGTGTTCACGGTCGACGTGCTGGCGAACCCCGAAATCCGCCAAGGCATCAAGGCCTACGCCAACTGGCCCACCATCCCGCAACTCTATGTCAAGGGCGAGTTCGTCGGCGGCTCCGACATCATGGGCGAAATGTACCAGTCGGGCGAACTGCAGAAGCTGCTGGCCGGCTAAGGCGCAATCGCGCACCAGTCTCGGGCGCCGCGGCCGGGCGCCTTGTTCCGCGTCGCCCTGATCAGGGGTCCCGGAGCGACGCGCGACAGCGGCCGTCGGCCGCTTCCGGCCAGTCCACGTTCCGAAGAGCGGACGAACGACTTCGCGTCGTGCGGCGTGCCGCTGCAATCTGATCCGGGCAAGTCGCCCACCTTGTTTGCGAGGGTGCCGCACGCAGGAATCCCCCCTGGTTTGATCTATATCAAGCGCTTGGATTTGCGTTACATCTAGATGCGTACATAAGGTTTGAAAAGTCGGCTGATAGGGATAATCTGAACGGATTGTCCGAGAACGCATGATGCCCGACGAATCCACGCCTCAAACTGCGCCACCCCTGGAGCGCCGGCTCGCGACGATCCTGTGCGCCGACGTCGCAGGCTATAGCGCGATGATGGCTGCCGACGAAGAGCGCACGGTGCGTGTGTTTCGCGGCCATCGGGAAATCTTCGAATCGCTGGTCAGCCTGCATCGGGGACGGATCTTCAATACCGCTGGCGATGCGCTGCTCGCCGAATTCAACAGCGCCGTCGAGGCCGTGCGCTGCGCGACCGAAATCCAGGCCGCGCTGCGCACGCGAAACGACCACCTCGCGCCGGAAGAGAAGATGCAGTTCCGCATGGGGATCAACCTCGGCGACGTGATCATTCAAGGTGGCGATTTGCTCGGCGACGGTGTCAACGTTGCCGCGCGCATCCAGACGGCGACCGCGCCCGGCGGCATCTGCATATCGGGCAGCGTGCACGACCAGATTCAGAACAAGTTGTCGCTCGACTTCAAGCTGCTCGGCGAGCAGACATACAAGAACATCGCCAAGCCGGTGCGCACGTACACCATCAACGAAGGCGCCGCCGTAACCGAACCCGCCAGCCGAACGCGCTTGCGCGTGCTGGCAGCGAGCGCCGCGGTGGTGCTGGCGATCGCGGGTGCGGGCTACTGGGGCTACCGGCAGTACGATGCGCAGCGCGCGAGGCAACTCCAGGCCGATGCGAGCTTGGCCGCCCAACTGGCGGCGCAGAAGCAGGCCGCCGAACAGGCGCAGCGCGCCGCCGAGGAAGCCAAGCGTGAGGCGCGGGTGCAGGTGCAGCAGGCCGCCGAGGAAGCCAAGCGCGAGGCGCAATTGCAGGCGCAGAAACTGGCGGCCGAACAAGGCCTGCGCCGCACGCAGGAGGAACGCAATCTGGTCGAACGGGATCGAAAGCGGCTGGAGGCGGAAAAGCGGGATGCGGCGGCCGCGAAGCAACAGGCCGCGGATGAGGCGGTGCGCCGCGCGCGGGAAGAGCGCGCGCAACTCGAGCAAGAGCGCAAGCGGATCGAGGCGGAGAAGCAGGCGGCCGAGGCGGCCAGAAAGCAGGCGGAAGCGAGTCAGCGCGCGGCGTCCGCAGTCGCAACAGATGCGCGGCAGCTCGCCGCGTCGCACGACGGCATCTACAGCGGGCGGCTCTGCAACCAGTTCCAGGGCAAGGCGCCGTTCTGCTGGCCGGTCATTCTGGTGGTGCGCAACGGGACCGTCGAAGGCAGTTGGCTCAGCAAAACGAAACAGACCGCAAAAGTGCATGGAACCGTCGCGGCCGACGGCTCGGTCCGGTTGAGCCTGGCGACGCAGGCTCCGAACGGCAGACCGGTGGAGGCAGTGCTGCGTGGCCGCATCGTCGACGGCGCTATCACCGTCTCCGGCCAATGGACCGGCGGGAGAGGAATCGTCGGAGACTGGAAGCGCACGCCCTGAGCTGTCACCGGCAGCCTTTGCGCGACACCTGCAACTGCCACGGCGCATGCGCGATCCATCCGGCGGATTTTGCGATCCGACCCCGACCCGCGCGCCCAAAGCGTGAACTCAGTCGCGCTGTGTAGGGGCGTCGCTGACAGCTGCGGGCAAGGCGCCTTCCCGCATACCATGCACCGATCCCGATGGGAATCGTGTAGAAGGCGGAAACGGACACCTCGTACCCGGTCGCGAAATCGATTGCGCCAACGGAGGCAACGGGCAAAGACAGGAATACCGCAAGCTGAAGCGGTGACAGAGCCGATAAGAACCCGGTAATTGCCTTTAGCATGGCCGCTGCGCCCTATCCTTGCGGCTATGATGCGCCGAAACCAGCGTCGGTGCCGCTCAAGCTCTTGGATCGTAATACCGAATCAAACCGCTCCCTGATTCTTTGGCTTGATACATCGCCGCGTCGGCCCACTTGAGGATATCGTCCTGGCTGGCGTCATCCTTGCCGAACAACACGACGCCGATGCTTACTGTGCAGCAATGCTCGATAGTCGTTCCCGCTGCTCCCTCATGCCGGACGTGAAACACGTAAGGCTTCGCCAACTCGGCTGATATCTTCCTGGCGACGATATCGGCTTGTGCGGCGGATTCCGCTTTATCCACGCTCAGCTCGGCGACCATCACGACAAACTCGTCGCCGCCAAAGCGCGCCACGGTGTCCATCTCCCGCACACACCCTTTCAGCCGGCCAGCCGCCTCGATCAACAGCAAGTCGCCCACTTCATGACCCCGCGTGTCGTTGAGCAGTTTGAAGTTATCCAGGTCGAGGAAGAACAAGGCGCCATAGCAAGCGCTGCGCTTGCTGGCGGCCATGGCCTGGCACAGCCGGTCGTTGAGCAAGCGACGATTCGGCAATGCGGTGAGCGTGTCATGGAACGCCAGTTGGCGAATCTGGTCTTCCATTTGCTTGCGCTCGGTGATGTCCTCGACGATGCCTATCCACAAGACGTTGCCGTTTTCCTGCGGATCGGGTGACGAGGCGATGTGCAGCCACCTGATGGTTTCCCCGATCTGAATTCGACCGCTCCAATCAAATGGCCGTAGATGATTAATCCCGTCCAGATTCAATTGTATGAAGGCGTCCCTGTCATCCGGGTGAATCGTTTGGGGCACGATATCGAAATTCGCCAGAAGGCTATCCACGCTTGCGCCGAACATTTCCGCGCTCCTTGGACTGACATAGTCGAGGGCGAAGGCGCCTTCCGGCGTGCTGTGCAAGATGTAAATGCCAAACGGTATTTTCGAAACCAAATCGTCATACAGCTGCTTGCTTTTCAGCAAGGCCTGCTCGGATTGCTTGCGCTCGGCGATGTCGCGCCAAATACAGTAGATGACTTGCCTGTCCCCGAGTGCGATAGGCCAGAGCGTGACCTCGGCGATGAAATTCGAGCCGTCGGCTTTGCTGTGTATCCACTCAAACCGGTGAAAGCCCTTCTTCTTGGCAATGGCCATCATGCGCTCTGCCTTGGCGAAGGAATCTTCGCCGTCGGGCTGCCGGGGCGGCGAGAGTTTTGAAGGATGAGCACCCAGTAAGTCCTTGCGACTTGTGTAGCCTAGGGTTCCTACGGCCGCATCGTTGCATTCAATATAGCGGCTGCCTTCGATGATCCAGCTGGGATCAGGTGACGATTCGAACAACTGCTTAAACCAGCCAGGTTCGGAGGTGCCTGCGGAATGTGGCATTCGAGCCCATCATGACCATATCATGGGGCATGATGCCAGTTTGGCTATGCGGGAGCAATTGGCGATGTTCGCAGGCGCGCAATCGGCCAAACTCGGTCTTATTACTTTGGCGCAAAGCCGCCATTTACTCTGCCCCGTCCAATAGTAATGACCGTCGCTGCCGCGTCACGCTATCCTGTATATTTCGCTTTCGATACGGGCCCTGGCGTCCGTATGGACGTCGAGCTCGCGTTTACTTTCGCGAGCGGCACTTTCTTCCGGATCCCGCGCGACAGCGAATCCCGCCGAATGGAGGAGCGATATGACCGACATTGACCGCAGACTAGCGACCCGCCGCAAATGGCTCGAAACGCTCGACAAGTACCGGCGCGACTTCGAACAGCCGGGATCGGCCGAGTACTGGTCGCCCTCGCTCGACTGCGCCTCGCGCGACGAGCTGCGCGCGATCCAGGACGAGAAGCTCGCGGCGCTCACCCCGTTCCTGTACGAGAACTCGCTGTTCTACCGCCGGCGCTTCGACAAGCTCGGCCTCACTCCCGGCGACATCCGCAGCGTGGACGACCTCGTCAAGTGGCCGCCGGTCGACAAAAAGGAGATGTCCGAGGACCTCATCGCGAATCCGCCCTGGGGCACCTACACCACCCACGACGACGAGATCTGGAACGAGCGCGGCTGGACGCTGTTTCCGACTTCGGGCACGACCGGCCTGCCGCGCGTGTTCCGCTACTCCAAGCTCGACCTGAGGCAGTGGCAGTGGGCGAACGCGCGCGCGCTGTGGTCGCTAGGCGCGCGTCCGGGGGAGAAAGTGCTCTTGGTGGTCGGTTTCGGGCCGCACGTGTGGGCCTGGGGGGTGCTGCACGCGCTGGCGCACATGGGAGTGCCGTGCATCCCGGCCGGCGGGCTCACCGCGGAGGCGCGCTGCAACATTATTCTGCGCTACCAGCCGACCGTGCTCGCCACGCTGCCCTCGCAGCTCCTGCGGCTGGGACGCACCATGCAGCAGATGGGGCACGATCCGCGCAAGTCCTCGATCAGGACGCTGTTCACCGGCGGCGAGCCGGCGGCGGGGATCGCCGCGACGCGCGAGCGCCTGGAGGACATGTGGGGCGCGAAGCTGGTCGAGTTCTACGGTTGCACCGAGGCCGCGCCGCACTCCGGGGGCTACTCCTGTCACGCCGCCGTGCGCCCGGACGGGACGGTCCAGACCCATCTGATGGAGGACCTCCAGGTGTGGGAGCTGATCGATCCGCAGACCGGCGAGCGCGTGCCCGAGGGCAGCCGCGGCATCACCGTGTGCACCAACATGAACTCCGAGAGCTCCTCGCAGCTGCGCTTCGTGGTCGGCGACTACACGGTGTTCGACAGCGCGCGCTGCGCCTGCGGCCGCACCCATGTGCGCGCGCTCGGCGGCTTCCATGGCCGCGCCGACGACCTGCTCAACTTGCGCGGGATCAAGTTCTACCCCTCCGTGCTGGAGGACGCGGTGCGCTCGGTCCCCGGTATCGGCGACGAGTACGAGGTAGTGCTCGACACCAATCAGGACGGCATCGACTTCATGACCGTGCTGGTCGAGCATGCCGATTATCACCAGCCCGAGCCGGTGGTCCGCGCCTTGCAGAGCGCGCTCAGCTCGCGCATCGAGCTGCGCGTCGGCGTCGAAGTGATGCCGCCCGACACCCTGCCCAAGACCGAGTTCAAGGTCAAGCGCGTCAAAGACCGGCGCCCAAAGAACTGATCAGAGAGGCGAGGCCGGAGCATGGCCCGGCCGCCATCGTTAGACCACCCCAGTAAAGGAGAGCACACCCATGCCGATTTCCGCCAATGGCCGTCCCCCGTTTCGCGCCGACCACATCGGCAGCTTGCTGCGACCGCACGCGCTGCGCGAGGCGTTCAAGCAGTTTGCGGCGAAAACCATCGGCGAGGCCGAGTTCAGGAAAGTCCAGGACGAGGCCATCCGCGACGTGGTGAAGCTGCAGGAAGAAGTCGGGCTGGGTCTCGCGACCGACGGCGAATTTCGCCGCCCGTCCTATTGGGCGCGCTTCGTCGCGCTTACCGACGGCTTCGTCATCAAGGAAGCGCAGTTCAAGTTCCACGACGATCACGGCCACGAGACCGAGTTCACCGCGCCGCACGTGGTCGGCAGGCTGAAGCGCAGGCAGCCGATATCGATGGAGGAGTTCAGCTTCGTCAAGCCGCTGACCAGGGCGGTACCCAAGATCACCATGCCCTCGCCCTCGACCATGCACTACTGGCGCGTTGGGAACTGGCAGGAGCCGGGCGTGTACCGGGATGCCGCAGAAATGTTCGCCGACCTGGGCAAGGTCTACCAGCAGGAAATCGCCGAGTTGGCCGCCGCGGGCTGCCAGTACGTGCAACTGGACGAGGTGGCGCTGGCCAATCTTTGCGATCCGGTGTCGCGCGAAAGGGCCAGGGCGCTCGGGGGCGACCCCGAAGCGCTGGTGGATCTTTACGTCGAAGCGATCAATCAGGCGGTGAAGAACCTGCCGGCCGGCATGGTGGTCGGCATCCACATGTGCCGCGGCAATTTCAAGGGCAAGTATCTGTCCGAGGGCGGCTACGATTCCGTCGCCGAGAAGCTGTTCAACGGCGCCAGGGTCAATCACTTCCTGCTCGAATACGACACGCCGCGCGCGGGCGACTTCGCGCCGCTGCGTTTCCTGCCCAAGAGCAAGGGCGTCGTGCTCGGCATGGTGAGTTCCAAGACGCCCCAGCTCGAGTCGATCGAAGCGCTCAGGCGCCGGGCGGACGAGGCGGCGAAGTACGTCGACCCCGCGCGCCTCGCGCTCAGCCCGCAGTGCGGCTTCGCCAGCACCGTCGCCGGCAATCCCGTCACCGAGGCCGACGAGCGCGCCAAGCTGCACTTGTGCGTCGAAGCCGCGCGAACGATCTGGGCCTAGCGCGCTCGAGCACGAAATTATGCCGGCCCGCGAGCCTGAAGAGCCGTTCGGCCTTCGACGGACAGTCGGATTTCCGGGGCATGCTCGGGGCGTGCCGAAGACAGATTCACGCGGCGCAGCGTAACCTATGACGATTGATCTATTGCCAATCGTCACAGCGGGGCCCTATGATGGCCTGCAGTCTGTAGCCTATAGACGAAGAACGCGCAGCTGGCTTCAGATCTGAGGAGTCGTCTGTTTGGAAAAGAGGCAAAAGGCGTTAAGAAAGCGCACGTTCCGCGATTGCACGCAGCATTTAACTTGATAGGCTGCGGCTGGATGCGCGCCAATACTTGTTATGCCTCATTGAAATGGTGCACATGAAGCCACGAGTAGCTTTCTTCGCAAAGAACCAGTCATCGCCGCTTGAGTTCACCGAGCGAATGAAGGCGGCGATCAACAGCGAGCGCGGGCGCAAACTTTACGCGCGCCGGATCGCGACAGTGGAGCCGGTTTTCGCGAAGCTGCGCCATAACAAGGGGCTCGATCGATTTACGTTATAAAGGCAACCGAAGGTCAACACCCAGTGGACGCTGTACTGCCTGGCTCACAACATCGAGAAGTTG
>DATKUQ010000487.1:0-10196 GCA_035530495.1 Burkholderiales bacterium | reverse complement strand
TTCTGCGGCTTCGCTTTGGCCTTCGTCTTGTCCGCGTGCTCGGCTTTGACGCCCTTTGGCGCCTCGGCCCTGGCTTTGGCTTTGGCGGCGGCTTCAACCCTGGCCTTGGCTTTCTTGTTCTTGCCTACCGGTGCTTTCTCTTCCATTGGCGCGATACTGCCGCCGGCCGCTTCGATAGCGGCCCGGGCTCCCTTGGTGACGCGCAGTCCGCTCAGGCTGACCTTGCGCTCGAGCTTGCCCGACAGGATGACCTTGACGGTTTCAGTTGCTTCCGGTACGACGCCGGCCGCCTTGAGTGCCTTCAGGTCGATATCTGCGAGCTGCATTTTCTGCAGGTCGGACAGGCGTACTTCGGCAGTCAATCCGCGCGCGAGCGAGTTGAAACCGCGCTTTGGCAGGCGGCGCTGCAGCGGCATCTGGCCGCCTTCAAAACCGACTTTGTGAAAGCCGCCGGTACGCGACTTCTGTCCTTTGTGACCGCGCCCTGCGGTCTTGCCCAGGCCGGAACCGATACCGCGGCCGACACGGCGTCGCGGATGTTTAGCGCCTGCTGCAGGCTTGATCGTATTGAGCTGCATCTATGCCTCGCACTTCACCAGGTAGTACACTTTGTTGATCATGCCGCGAACCGCAGGAGTGTCCTGCAATTCCACGGTGTGGTTGATGCGCTTCAAGCCCAGTCCGCGTACCGTAGCACGATGCCCTGCCTTGCAGCCGATCACGCTTTTCACCAGGGTAACCTTGAGTTTCTTCTCCGCCATGATTGCCTCAACCGGTGATTTCTTCGACCGACTTGCCGCGCTTTGCGGCGATCTCGGACGGTGTGTTCATGGATTTCAACCCCTGCAGGGTGGCGCGCACAATGTTGTAGGGGCTGCCCGAGCCGATGCATTTGGCGAGCACATTGGTAATGCCCATGACCTCGAACACCGCGCGCATAGCGCCGCCGGCGATGATCCCGGTGCCTTCAGACGCGGGCTGCATATACACCCTGGCCGCGCCATGACGGCCCATTACCGCATGGTGCAGCGTGCCGTTCTTCAGGCTGACGCGAACCATTTTGCGCCGCGCTTCTTCCATGGCCTTTTGCACTGCCACCGGAACCTCGCGCGACTTGCCTTTGCCCATGCCGACACCGCCGTCGCCGTCGCCAACTACCGTGAGCGCGGCGAAGCTGAGGATGCGCCCGCCCTTCACCACCTTGGTGACGCGGTTGATCGCGACCATTTTCTCGCGTAGCCCGTCGCCGCGGTCGTCGCCGCCCATCTTGCCCTGCATCCTGCCTTGCATCTTCGCCATATTCGTCCCCGATTCGAGGTCTAACGTTACGAGGGGAACCGGAAGGAAAAGGAAGGGTCCGTCCCCCGCCTCAGCCCCTCGTGCTCCCTTATTTCAGCTGCCTGACGACAATTCCGTCAGGCGCCCTCAAAACTTCAGCCCGCCTTCGCGCGCCGCTTCGGCCAGCGCCTTGACCCGGCCGTGAAACTGCAGGCCGCCGCGGTCGAACGCCACCTGCTCAATGCCGAGCTGTTTGGCCTTGGCCGCGATGCGCTTGCCGACCGCCTCGGCCGCCTTGACAGTGCCGCCGTTGGCGACGCTCGCGCGCACTTCCTTCTCGAGCGTGGAGGCTGCAGTCAAAACTTTGGAACCGCAGGCGGAAATCACCTGGGCGTAAATGTGGCTGTTGGTGCGATGCACCGCCAGGCGCACCGCCTTGAGTTCGGCGATCTTAGCCCGCGATCTGCGCGCCCGGCGCAGTCGCGCCTGCTTTTTATCTATCATGGCTTTAGCTCCGCTTACTTCTTCTTGGTCTCTTTCAAGACCACTTTCTCGCCCGTATAGCGCACGCCCTTGCCTTTGTACGGCTCGGGGCTACGATAGGCGCGCACCTCTGCGGCCACTTGGCCGACCTGCTGCTTGTCATTGCTGCGAAGGATGATCTCGGTCTGGCTCGGCGTTTCAACTTTAACGCCGTTGGGCATCTGGTGCACCACCGGATGCGAAAAGCCGAGTGCCAAGTTCAGTTTGTCGCCCTGCGCCTGTGCTCGGTAGCCGACACCAACCAGGGTCAGCTTCCTTTCGAAACCTTTGCTCACGCCCTCGACCATATTGGCCAGAAGAGCCCGAATGGTGCCGGACATGGCATTGGCCCGCTTGGAGTCGTTGTTCACCACACACAGCAGATTGTCGCCTTCGCGTTCAATCCTGATGTCACTGCTCAGGCGCTGGGTCAGCGTACCCAGCGGCCCTTTCACTGCGACCGCATCGGCCGACAGCGTCACCTCGACGCCCTTAGGCACAACAACGGGGTTCTTTCCGATTCGCGACATGGTTCTGTCCCCTTAAGCCACGATGCACAGCACTTCGCCGCCGATCCCGGTGGCGCGCGCTTTTCTGTCGGTCATCACGCCTTTCGAGGTGGAGACGATGGCGATTCCCAGGCCATTCATGATTTTTGGAATGTCGTCGCGGCCTTTGTAAATGCGGAGCCCAGGGCGGCTGACGCGCTCGATCTTCTCTATCACCGGCTCGCCTGCGTAATACTTCAGCGCGATCTCGAGGGTGGGCTTGCCATCCTCATCGCGTACCTTGAATTCCTCAATGTAGCCCTCGTCCTTCAGCACCTGAGCGATAGACGCTTTTACGCGGGAGGAAGGCATCGCCACCGACAGCTTTTCCGCAAGTTGCGCATTGCGGATGCGTGTCAGCATATCGGCGATCGGATCACTCATGCTCATGCTTTGTCTCCTCTCACCAGCTGGCTTTGGTCATGCCGGGGATTTCGCCGCGCATGGCGATCTCGCGCAGCTTGTTGCGCCCCAGGCCGAACTTGCGGTAAACGCCGCGCGGCCGGCCCGTCAGCTTGCAGCGGTTCCGGATTCGCGTCGGAGACGCGTTCCGCGGCAGTTGTTGCAACTGCATGCGCGCCGCCATGCGCTCGTCCTCGGGCTGCTTGAAATCGTTGATGACGGCCAGCAGCGCCGCGCGTTTGACGGAGAATTTCTTCACTGTCTTGCGGCGCTTTTCGTTGCGGTTGATGACTGCGGTTTTTGCCATGGCGCAATCCTTCAGGTCTTGAACGGAAATTTGAAGGCCGCGAGCAGCGCTTTGGCTTCCTCGTCGGTCTTCGCAGTGGTGGTGATGCTGATGTTCATGCCACGCAGGGCATCGATTTTGTCGTATTCGACTTCGGGAAAAATGATCTGCTCTTTCACACCCAAATTGTAGTTGCCGCGGCCGTCGAAAGCGCGCTGCGACAGGCCGCGGAAATCGCGGATCCGCGGGATCGCGATGCTGACCAGGCGGTCGAGGAACTCGTACATGCGCACTCCGCGCAGCGTCACCATGCAGCCGATCGCCAGGCCTTTGCGGATCTTGAAGCCGGCGATCGGTTTTTTCGACAAGGTGACCACCGGTTTTTGCCCGGCAATCTTGGTCATGTCGCCAACCGCGTTATCCATGATCTTCTTGTCGTTGACAGCTTCGCCGACGCCCATGTTGAGCGTGATCTTTTCAATGCGCGGGACCTGCATCGCCGTCTTGTACCCGAACTTCTTGACAAGGTCTGGTACCACCGTCTCTTTGTAATAGCCGTATAAGCGTGCCATAGGGTTTTCTCTCTCAGGCGTCGACGACTTCGCCGTTGGACTTGAAAATACGCACCTTGCGTCCGTCGTCGAGCGTCTTGAACGCGACGCGGTCGCCCTTCTGCGTCTGTGGATTGAACAGCGCAACGTTGGAGATGTCGATCGGCATGTCGATCTCGACGATGCCGCCGGTCTGGTTCTTCATTGGGTTCGGCTTCTGGTGCTTCTTCGCGCGATTGACGCCCTCGACCAGCAGGTGCCTGTCATCGACGCGGCGCAGCACCATACCGCGCTTGCCCTTGTCCTTGCCGGTGGTGACGATCACATCGTCACCTTTGCGGATCTTTTGCATGGCCTTCGATTCCTATATTCCTGACTTGGGGACCTACGCGGGAGCTTGCCCCCCTGTTGCGTCGACCCTATCTCTTACAAAACTTCGGGCGCGAGCGACACGATCTTCATGAAGCGCTCATTGCGCAGTTCGCGTGTCACCGGGCCGAATATGCGCGTTCCGATCGGCTCCAGCTTGGCATTGAGCAGCACCGCGGCATTGTTGTCGAACTTGATCAGCGAGCCGTCGGCACGGCGCACGCCCTTGGCCGTGCGCACCACCACGGCGCTGTATATTTCGCCCTTTTTTACGCGGCCACGCGGGGCGCAATCCTTGACGCTGACCTTGATCACGTCGCCAATGCCGGCGTAGCGCCGCTTTGAGCCGCCCAATACTTTGATGCACATGACAGCGCGCGCACCCGTGTTGTCGGCCACATCCAAAACGCTTTGCATCTGAATCATGATTTGTTTCCTTTCCAACTTGAACCGCTTGCTTGAGTAGCACCGTCAAGCACGTGCGACGCGTAGCGGCCAGTCTTGGAACCCGTTTGGGTTGAGCCGCTTCAGCCAAAGGCGAAGCGGTAACGCGAAAAACGTGAAATTATACCCGACCCCAACTGGGGGATCAAGGGTTATTCTCCAATTTTAAATATTCCTGGCCTTCTCGACCAGTTTGATGACCTTCCACGCCTTGGTTTTGGAAACCGGCCGCGTCTCTTGGATCATTACCAGATCGCCGAGCTTGTACTCGTTGTTCTCCGCATGCGCGTGGTATTTCCTCGACCGGGTCACAATCTTGCCCAGCAGGGGGTGACGCACACGGCGTTCGATCAGCACCGTCACGGTCTTGTTCATCTTATCGCTGACCACGCGCCCGGTTAGGGCGCGCACGACCTTGGCTGCCTTGACTGTTTGGGTATCGCTCATTTTGTTGCCGCCTTCTGTGCAATGATGGTGCGCACCCGTGCAATATCGCGGCGGGTCTTCTTCAGCTGGCTGTTGTTGGTCAGCTGCTGTGTCGCAATCTGCATACGAAGGCCGAATTGCGCCTTCAGCAGGTCATTCAGTTCCTGGTTCAGTTGCGCCACGTCCTGGGCGCGCAGTTCGCTCGGTTTCATTGGTCTACCCCACTAAACGGTGGACAAACGCCGTGGCGATGGGCAGTTTGGCTGCGGCCAGGCGGAAAGCCTGTCGTGCCAGCACTTCATCCACGCCGTCCATTTCATACAGCACTTTTCCGGGAACGATCTCCGCCACGAAATACTCGGGATTGCCCTTGCCGTTGCCCATGCGCACCTCGGCCGGTTTATGCGAAATCGGCTTGTCCGGAAAAATCCGGATCCAGATGCGGCCGCCGCGCTTGATGTGGCGGGTCATGGCACGGCGCGCGGCCTCTATCTGGCGCGCGGTCAGTCGGCCGCGGCCTATCGCCTTGAGTCCGAATTCGCCGAAAGATACCTTGTTGCCGCGCGTAGCAATGCCCTTGTTGCGGCCTTTTTGCTGCTTGCGGTATTTTGACCTTGCTGGTTGAAGCATCTTACGCTCCTGTCTTCTTCGTCACGCGCTTGACCGTAGTCTTGGCCTTGGCTGCGGGTTTGTCGGCTTCGCCGGTCGATCCCTCGGCTGCGGCTTCCGCCTTGGGCGCTTCGTCTTTGGCAGCGTCGGCGGCAGCAGGCTTCTTGCGCGCGCGCGTCGCTGCCTTGGGTTTTGCCGCGCCTTCCGGTTTGGCAGCAGCGGCTTCGGTTCTGGGCGCAGGTGCCGGCGCCTTGCGCGCCTTTCTCGGCGACGGCACTTCGTCGGGCGTGGCACCAGGCACAGCGATGGGCTGTTCGTTCTTGCCCACGGTCTCTCCCTTGTATACCCACACCTTGATACCGATCACACCATACGTTGTCTTGGCTTCGCCGAAACCGTAATCGATGTCGGCACGCAGCGTATGCAGAGGCACGCGTCCCTCGCGGTACCACTCATTGCGCGCTATTTCGATACCGTTCAGCCTGCCCGAGCTCGCGATCTTGATGCCCTGCGCGCCGAGACGCATCGCGTTCTGCATGGCGCGCTTCATTGCGCGGCGGAACATGATGCGCTTTTCCAGCTGTTGCGCGATGGAATCGGCGATGAGTTGGGCATCAATCTCGGGCTTCCTGATCTCCTCGATGTTGACGTGCACCATCTGCACGCCCAGCATTTTGCGCAGTTCGGCCTTAAGCACCTCGATGTCCTCGCCTTTCTTGCCGATAACCACGCCGGGGCGGGCGCTGTGTATGGTAATGCGGGCATCTTTGGCCGGGCGTTCGATCACCACGCGGCCGACCGAGGCGTGCGCGAGCTTTTTCTTCAGATAGTCGCGTACCTTCAGGTCTTCGTTGAGCATGCCGCCGAAATTCTTGCTGTTGGCGAACCAGCGCGAGCCCCAGTTCTTATTGACCGCGAGGCGGAACCCAATCGGGTGGATTTTCTGTCCCATGACTGTCCCTTAATTTTTTGCCGCGGCGGCCGCCGCGCGTGCTTTAGGAGCAGCCTTCGCCGCCCCGCGTTTCGCTTTGACTTCGTCGCCCACCGTGACGAAGATATGACAGGAGTGCTTGTTGACGCGATTGCCGCGGCCCTTCGCGCGGGCGTGAAAGCGCTTGAGCATCGACCCCTGTTCGACGTAGATGGTCTGCACCTTCAACTCGTCGATGTCGGCGCCGTCGTTGTGCTCGGCGTTGGCGATGGCCGACTCGAGCACTTTCTTTATGATCTTGGCTCCCTTCTTAGGGCTGAAAGCGAGGACGTTGAGCGCCTTGTCCACCGCTAGGCCGCGGATCTGGTCGGCGACAAGCCGTCCCTTCTGCGCCGAAAGGCGAACACCGCGCAAGCTAGCTCTGGTTTGCATGACTGTCACTCCTATTTCTTCGCTGCCGACGGCGTCCCGCTGGCGACTTTTCGATCGGCCGAGTGGCCTTTGAAGGTGCGAGTGAGCGCAAACTCACCCAGCTTGTGACCCACCATATTCTCGGAAATATAGACCGGGATGTGCTGCTTGCCGTTATGCACCGCAATGGTCAGGCCGACGAAATCCGGCAGGATAGTTGAGCGGCGCGACCAGGTCTTGATCGGGCGCTTGTCGCCGCTGCCGCGTACTTTCTCCACCTTGCCCACCAGATGGTGGTCAACGAACGGGCCTTTCTTGACTGAACGTCCCATGTCCTATCCTCTATTTCTTGTTACGGCGATTGATGATCATGCCGCTGGTGCGCTTGTTCTTGCGCGTGCGGTAGCCCTTGGTTAAGGTACCCCAGGGGCTGACCGGATGCCGACCGGCGGCGGTCTTGCCTTCGCCGCCGCCATGCGGGTGATCGACCGGATTCATCGCCACGCCGCGCACCGTCGGGCGCACGCCACGCCAGCGCATGCGCCCGGCCTTGCCAACCGACTCCAGCGAATGCTCTTCGTTGCCGACTTCACCGATGGTAGCCCGGCACTCGATATGCACCTTGCGCACTTCGCCGGAACGCAGGCGCAACTGGGCGTAACTGCCTTCACGCGCGAGCAGCTGCACCGAAGTCCCAGCCGCTCGGGCAATTTGCGCACCCTTGCCGGGCTGCATCTCGACACAATGCACGGTGGTACCAACCGGGATATTGCGCAGCGGCAGGGTATTGCCGGGCTTGATCGGCGCTTCCGCGCCGGACATCAACTGCGCACCCACCGCGACGCCCTTCGGTGCAATGATGTAGCGGCGCTCGCCGTCCAAGTAGCACAGCAGCGCGAGATTGGCGCTGCGGTTGGGATCGTATTCCAATCGTTCGACCTTGGCGACGACACCATCCTTGGCGCGCTTGAAATCGACGATGCGGTAATGCTGCTTGTGGCCCCCACCCTGGTGGCGCATGGTGATATGGCCGCTGTTGTTGCGGCCGGCGCGCCGGGACTGCGGTTCGAGCAGCGGAGCATGGGGCTTGCCCTTGTGCAGATCGGCATTGACTACCTTGACCAGGGAGCGGCGGCCGGGTGAAGTTGGTTTTACCTTGACGAGTGCCATGTTCTAGCCCACCGCATGAAAGTTGATTTCCTGGCCGGGCTTCAGGCACACATATGCCTTTTTCCAGTCTTTGCGCCGGCCGGCCAGCTTGCCGAAGCGCTTTTCCTTGCCCTTGACGTTGGCGACTTGCACGCTTTCGACCTCTACCTTGAACAGCAACTCGACCGCGGCCTTGATTTCCGGCTTGGTCGCATTGCCGACGACACGAAATACCACCTGCTCGTTCTTCTCGGCGACATAGGTGCTCTTTTCCGATACCTGCGGCGCGAGCAATACCTGCATCAAACGCTGCGGATTTTTCGCCGGAGTTTTCGCCGGCGTCTTGCTTGTCTGTGGCGTACTCATCCCAGCATCTCCTCGAATTTGCCGACCGCCTTTCGGGTCAGGATCACGTTCTGATAGCGGATCAGCGACACCGGATCGGCCTCGGCTACTTCCAGCACCAGCACGTTGGGCAGATTTCTCGAGGACAGAATAAGATTGTCATCGAGCTCATCGGTGATCAGCAGCAGCGATCCGGCAACGCCCATGTCCTTGACCTTCTGCAGGAAAAGCTTGGTCTTGGGCGCGTCCAGAGCGAAATTCTCGATCACCCTCAAACGGTCCTCGCGTGCCAGCTGCGACAGGATCGACGCAACGCCCGCGCGGTACATCTTCTTGTTCAGCTTTTGCGTGAAGTTTTCGTCCGGGCTGGACGGGAAGATCCTGCCGCCGCCGCGCCACAGCGGGCTCGAGGCCATGCCCGCGCGCGCGCGTCCTGTTCCCTTCTGCCGCCACGGCTTGCGCGTGGACTTGGCGATCTCGGAACGTCCCTTCTGCGCGCGCGTGCCTTGGCGTGCATTGGCCTGATACGCCGTCACCACCTGATGAATCAGCGGTTCGTTGTAGTCGCGCCCGAACAGCGCGTCGGAAGCTGCCATGGTAGAGGCTGCCTGTCCTTTGGCATCGATCAGTTTCAGATCCATTATTTCTTACCTCCCTTGGCCGGCGCGGCAACGACCCTCTTCAACCTCGCCTTAATGGCCGGGTGCACCAGCAAGTCGCCGCCCTTGCTGCCGGGGATCGAGCCCTTGATCAGCAGCAACTGGCGTTCCGCGTCGATGCGCACGATCTCCAGGCTCTGGGTGGTGCGCTTGACGTTGCCTAGTTGGCCCGCCATGCGCTTGCCCGGAAATATGCGGCCGGGATCCTGCGCCTGGCCGGTCGAACCGGGAGTGTTATGTGAGCGCGAATTGCCGTGGCTGGCGCGGTTGGAGGAAAAATTGTGGCGCTTGATGACGCCGGAGAAACCCTTGCCCTGCGAGGTGCCCGTAACATCCACCATCTGCCCCACCTGGAACAGGTCGACACCTACCTTGCCGCCAAGCTTGAGGTTGGCGAGCTGGTCCTCCGCGACGCGGAATTCCTTCAGCGTGTGCCCCGCCTCGACGGCGGCTTTGGCGAAATGGCCGGCCGCCGACTTGTTCACGCGAGAGGGTCGGCGCTTGCCGAACGTCACCTGAACGGCCGTATAGCCGTCGGTCTTCGCGGTCTTGATCTGGGTCACACGGTTGTCGGACACATCCACCACGGTCACCGGAACGGAATCGCCTTCGTCCGTGAAAACGCGGGTCATGCCGACCTTACGACCGACTAATCCTAAGCTCATCTTCTTTCCCTTCGTTAAAAGGCGCCGACTACAATTGGCCGGCAATTATCCGTCGCGCCCGGCGTTTTGCTGCCGGTGCGCGCGGCACTACAATCATCCGCTACAGCTTGATCTCCACGTCCACTCCGGCCGGCAGGTCCAGCTTCATCAACGCATCCACGGTCTTGTCAGTGGGATCGATAATGTCCATCAGGCGCAGGTGGGTGCGAATCTCGAATTGGTCGCGCGAGGTCTTGTTTACGTGCGGGGAACGCAGCACGTCGAAACGCTCGATACGGGTAGGCAAAGGCACAGGCCCTTTGACCACGGCGCCGGTGCGCTTTGCAGTGTCGACGATCTCCAGCGCCGACTGATCGATCAGCCGGTAGTCGAATGCCTTGAGACGAATTCTGATTTTCGTGCTTTGCATGTTTTTCCTTTGAGCAGTCCAGGGTCCCGCCGTTTGCGCCGACCTCTGACTTCCAGTCTGTAGCCTTTACTCGATCACCTTGGCGACCACGCCCGCACCCACGGTGCGCCCACCTTCGCGGATGGCAAAGCGCAAGCCCTGCTCCATCGCGATCGGCGCAATCAGCGTCACCACCATCTTCACGTTGTCCCC
>DATKUQ010000486.1:0-3017 GCA_035530495.1 Burkholderiales bacterium | reverse complement strand
GGAAAGGAGAACTGCTTGAACAGCTTCTGCAGCCCGGCCTCGTCCTGGCTGATGTCCGGGTAGACCTCGCTGTACGTCCCTTCGAGGTAGGTGTTGCCTACCACCGCCGGGCCGCCGTGGCCGGGGCCGGAGACGTAGATCATGTCGAGCTCGTACTTCTTGATAACCCGGTTCAAATGCGCATAGATGAAGTTCTGCCCCGGGGTCGTGCCCCAGTGGCCGAGCAGCATGTGCTTCACGTCTTCGAGCGCGAGCGGCCGCTTCAGCAGCGGATTGTCGTAGAGATAGATCTGCCCGACCGACAGGTAGTTCGCGGCGCGCCAGTAGGCGTCGATCTTTTGCAGCAGTTCCGGAGAAAGCGTTTTTGAGTTCATGGCTCAGTTCTCCCAGGCCTACGTTCCGAGTTCCCGCAGCGTGCGCAGGAAGGTGATGACATCTTCGCGGCTCAGCATGCCGACCACTTGGCTGTTCGTCGTGACCGGAAGCTGGTTGACTCCCTCGCGATCCATGAGTTCGAGCGTCGACCACAACTCCGCATCCGGGCCGATGCGTTTGACTTTCTTGAGTGGAAGCATCGCCTCGGCAGCGGTCGTCTGGCCCCAGTCCGTCCGGGGAACCTCCTTCACTCGATGCAGGGTTATCAGACCGACGGGCTCTTCACCGCTGTTGACGAGGAAGCAGCGGCGACCGGTGCCGAGGATGTGTCCGTCCACCAACTCCTGCAGCGTCATCTCTGCCGGGACGCCGACGCCGCGGCTGCTCATGGCCTGCCTCACCGTGTGCCCGGCCAGCAGGCCTTGAACCAAGACCTGCTGCAACTGAGCGGTCGCGGCGTTGTCGAGGAACCAGCCGATGAAGGCAATCCATAAACCGCCGCCTAGGTTCCCGCTGAGCATTTGCCAGACACCGACGAAGATGAACAGGAAACCGAAAAAGCGACCCCCGTTGGCGGCGATGAGCGTGGCGCGTCGCAGGTCTTTGGTGACGGCCCAGACAGCGGCTCGAAACACGCGGCCGCCATCCAGCGGAAAACCGGGTATCAGGTTGAACACCGCCAGGCCAAAGTTGATATAGGCCAGGTATGTCGCCAGCCCCCACAAAGGCTCGACCGCGGCGAACGCGGGCTTCAGCAGCGTAAACAACAGCGCCAAGCCCAGACTCACGATGGGTCCGGCAATGGCGATAAGAAATTCTGCCTTCGGGCTCGGCGGCTTTTCGCCGATCTGGGCCACGCCACCGAAAAGGAACAGCGTGATGCTGCGCACCGGGATCCTGTAGCGCAGGGCGACCACGGAGTGCCCCAGTTCGTGCAACAGCACGCTGACGAACAGCATGACTGCCGTTACCGCGCCCATGATCCAGTACAGCGGCGGCGCCCAGTGCTTGAACTCGGCCGGATAGTAGCTGCTCGCCAGCATCCACGTGAGCAGCGCGAAAATCAGGAACCAGGAATAATCCAGCCCGATCGGGATGCCCATGATCCTGCAGAGCGGAATATGCTGTCGCGTGGAAATCATGGCCGTGCTTTAGGTACTGATTCAGGTGACTAGCTTATCCAAGACTCGCCGGCCGGCTGTTGATCTTGGTCACATCAGGCAGGAAGGCCCGCGCAATGGGGCGCTTGTTTGCCGAGGGCTATCTCGATTTGCTGCTGTCAGTCCAGCCGCACCGCCGGGTCGTACGGCGGAGCATCTTTCACTGCTTGCCGAGTCAGGTCGACGGAGACGGCGGCGTGGGACCAGCTCACGGCCGCGATCGACTGCGGCGCGATCAGCACCTGGTGACCGGACCACCAGCTGCCCGTGTTCACGATGATGTGCCGTATGGCCCAGGTCTGTTCATCGACCAGCAGCCCCTGCACGTGGCCGATGTCGCCGTCGTTCGCCTCGATGTGATAGCCCCTTACCGCATTGCAACTGCGCAAGTGGGGGTCGCCATCCTGATGCGGCTCCGCTTCGGCGCGCGCATAGGCATCCTCCGCTTCGGCTTGCACGGCGCGCCGCGTCGCCTCGGGGTCGGCGTAGCCTGCGATCAGCATGCTCGGGAACGCTTCGTCGCCCCAGGGCCCGGGACCGAACCAATAGAACGGGTAGCCGTAATAGCCGAGGTAATGCATTTCCTGCTGGCGTGAAACCGGCTTGTCGGTGTCGATGTCGGGGCTGTTTTTCACCTGCTCTTTCGTGATCGAGACCGGCAGTACCTTTTCCGGCCAGTCCGGATGGCCGATCGCGATGGGCGAGATCAATACCTTGCGATGCGAAAGCCAGGCGCCGGTGTCGACAACGAGATAACGGATGACCCACGCCTTGTCATCGAAATAGAAGTCTTTCACGTGGCCGACGATGCCGTCGGTCGCGCGAATGGCGTAGTCCTCCAGGTCCTTCGTGCTGCGTAGCATATTGCGTTCTCCGGCTGAAGTATCAGAAGAGTCCCACGGCTGTCCTTATCCCCGCGCTCCCCTATTCGCCGTCCGCCGATTTGGCAGTGCTCGTCAAAGCGGGAAGATCGAAGTCGAGCAGGTCGCCGATACGTTCGACCGTCAAGTCGGCCGGCGGATAGGCCGCGACGATATGCGGGTCGAGCGCGTAGTGTCCCTGGCGCACAAAAACCGAGCTAAGCCGTCGCTGCATGATGGCTTTCATTGCCGCGAGAATCCGCAATTTGTCGTCGACCATGACGTAATGGCGCGCCGGGTAGCGCTGCACCAGATCCGCCAGCATTTGTTCCTTGTGGATGTAGATCAGCACCCGGCCTTCGACGGCTTGCCACAGCCCGGAACGCTGGACCTTGCGCGGCTGGAACACCGCGTCGCCGTCGGACAGGATCACCGTCGGGCCCCAGCGCCTGAGGTGTTCGATCGCGCGCAGCGCGTTCGGGTACAGCCGGTCGGCAAACGGGTAGTCCACAAGATAGCCTGACATCTGCAGCAGGCGCGGATCATGCATCAAGACGAGCCGATAGCGCTGCAATGCGCCGAGATAGTCGGCGTAACCCAGCTCGGCGCGCAGCGCTTCGAA
>DATKUQ010000485.1:0-3195 GCA_035530495.1 Burkholderiales bacterium | reverse complement strand
GTGCGGCGACGCTGATGGTGCCGCCCTTGCCTTGGCTGCCGTTCGCTTGCACTGTGCCGGCGATGGTGGCGCTGCCGGTATCGGACTTTATGGTGATCGAGCCGCCGCTCGGGCCGTTCGCCGTGGTGCTGCTGCCGGCCGTGAGCGTCACGTCGCCAGTGGCCTTGAGGTAGATCTTGCCGTTCGCGCCGACTACGGCGCTGTTGGCGGATATCACGCCGCTCTGCTTAATCGCGCCGGCAAATATGCCGATGCTGCCCGCCTCGGCGATCATCTTGCCGACGTTGATCGCGGTGTTCTCGGGCGCGGTCAACTGCACGCGCAGGTCGGGTGTCTGGGAATCGACCAGTTCCGCGGTCTTGCCCGCGGCGAGGATGATCTGGCCCTTGGGGCTGGTGATGATGCCGTTGTTCTCGACCTTGGGCGCGACGAGATAAACGAAACCGCCGCTCGGCGTCGTGATGGTGCCGTTGTTGATTACCTTGCCCGAGTTGCCCGTGTCCTGCAGCTTGAATTTGCCGGCTAGCGCGTCGCTGCTGCTCAGGGCGAGGCTGGACGCGACGAACCCAGCGGTGTCGATGCGCGCGCCGGCGCCGACGGTGATGCCGTTCGGATTGATGAGGTATACGCGGCCATTCGACAGCAGCTGTCCCAGGATGGCGGACTGTTGCTGGCTGATTACGCGATTCAATACCGCGCTCTGCGCGTTTTGCTGGATGAAGCGCGTGACTTCGTCCTTGCCGACCGAGAACCCCTGCCAGTTGATGATCGCGCCCGGGGTGTTGGTGACGGTCAGGTTCTTGCCGCTGGAGGCGAATGTTGCCGCACCGCTGATCACCGCAGGATTGGTCGGATTGGCCTGCGCATGGGCGGCAAAACACGAGACCACCGCGATTGCCAGGGCCTTGTGCCGGAGTAACGAAGCTACCGCGCGTTCTGCTTTCACAAAACACCCTTCCCTTCACACCCGCCGAGCTTGTCGTATTTTCCGCGCTAGGTCAGCAGTGCTTCGAGCCTGAAATCGAGGAGGTGCACAGGGCCGCTTTCCGCCTTGATTTTCATGCTAACACATTCCCGCCTATGTGCTTGGCGCGATTGTGAAATTCGGCCGCGTGCGCCTACGGGGCGGTAGCCGGTCGGCTCCTGACTTTTCGAATCCAGACTAGGGCCTCCGGGCGCGATAAAACAGGAACTATTTCACACTATTTCGCAATTTCGGCGGGACAAGCCTCCATCCCGGCAAGGATTGGATTCTCACCATCGGCGCACGCCTGCCCGCGCGTCCGCGGCAGCTTGAAATCAGCCGCCTTTGAACGAGGACTAGTAGATGTACGCCAGGCTCGCATGCAAGCGCATATCGCCTTTGCTCTGCAAACCGCCGGCATCCGTCACTCTCGCGGCATCCAGCCTGACGCTGACGTTGTTGCCGCGCGCGAACCGCACGCCGAATCCGACGCTGGCGATATGCTCAGCGGCGATTTCGAGCACGGCCGGGTGCACCCGCCACACCGCTCCCCAGTCGTAGAACGCCAGCGCACGCATCCTCGCGTTGGCGATGGGAAGCTTGCCGCCGAAGTCCGGACCGTAAAACTCGAGCGTGCCACGATACCCGTTGTCGTCGATGATTTCGCGCTCCAGGAACCCGCGCACCGAGTCGGCCCCACCGATGCCGAACTGCTCCTGCGGAATCAGCATGTCGCGCGTGCGTTGCCCACTCATTCCCCAGCGAAACTGCCAGTCGCGCGGCAACTGGCGGTTGTAGTTGAAGCCCCAGCGGGCCACCAGATAGTCCGGATTCGCACCCGCGCGTGCCGGCGGCCGCACCGGGACGGTGGAGGTATCGCCCTGGAATTCCCCGGTCCCGGCATCGTTGCCACCGGGAAGATTCCGGCTGACCGAAATATAGAAGCTGCTCTCGCTCTCCCTTTTCCGGTACACGCCGGAATAGGCCAGGCTGATCGGATGCACGGTTATATCCGGCACCAGGCCGAATCCGGCCACGCCGATCTGCCTCACCGCGTTGCGGTAAATGCGCCAGTCCGCGCTGAAGCTCAGCTTGTGCTCCAGATTTCCGATTTTATCCAGGTTA
This sequence comes from Burkholderiales bacterium, assembly GCA_035530495.1. Lineage (GTDB taxonomy): Bacteria > Pseudomonadota > Gammaproteobacteria > Burkholderiales > SG8-39 > 2-12-FULL-64-23. The sequence continues at coordinate 1,106 of DATKUQ010000485.1, read as the reverse complement.
TGGATGTAGCGCGCGCCGAAAATGCTGCCGCTGCCGCTGATGGTGAACAGGTTCGCGACCACGCCCGAATCGACGTTGGAGTAGCCGGCCGAAAACTCCAGCGAGTCGCCCTCCCGGTAGAGCGGTATTTTGTATTGCCCGCCGAAGATCAGCACGCGCCTGCTCGGATACAGGCTGAGCCGGTCAGGTTTGTCGGCGTCGTAGGGCGCGGTCACATATTGCATGTTCAGGACCTGGTCGCGGTTCCACATATTGGCGTTCTGGTAGCCGAGTCCAATGCGGAAGATACCGGTCTGCTGCGTGCCGGTGTTGTCCAGGGTTAGGCTGAGCTTGTTGGGACGCTCGTCGGCGACGCGCGCCACGGCATCGACCTGACCTTCCTTATCGCCGCTGCGCAACAGCACGGTCGTCTGCTTGGCCGGGTTTTCGTTGGCCAGGCGCAGGTCATCGGAGATCCGGAAGATATTCGGCGCCTGCCCCGGCCGAACATGCGGCAGGCTCGCACGGATGTTCGCCGCGTCGAAATACTTGTTGCCCTCGACGATGACCTTGCCGATCCTGGCTTCGATGACCTTGAACCGGACGACGCCGGCGTCGATTTGTTGCTCCGGCAGAATGACCTGCACCGCGCTATAGCCTCTGCTGGAATAGGCTTTCTCCAGCGCTTCCAGCGCCCTTTGTACGTCGCCAAAATCCTTGTTCTTGCCTGTAAACGGCGCGAGTATGAGCCGCAGTTCATTGGCGCTGATCAGGGTTGCGCCATGAACGATGAACTTGTCGATATCGAAACGCGGATCGGCCGCCGGCGCCGCCGCTGCGGACGGCTGCGACTGCGCGTGGACAAGCGGCGCGCCCAGGAACAACAGCGGCGCGATCGCAGCCGCAGCTACAAGAGGTTTCATCAAACTGCCGGCGCCCCTTTTGGCTGATGTTTGCATTCCGCGGACCATGACCTGCCGACCTTCGCCGCAGCCCGAGAAACGAGGAAACCCGTTGCCTGGAAAAAAGCCCCCAAACAAGCCTGCAAGCTGCCCTAAGTGCGACCGGTCCGGAACGGTATAATTTGGTCTGTCCGCCGGATCGCTTTTTTCTTTTCGTTTTTTTTA
>DATKUQ010000484.1:0-2651 GCA_035530495.1 Burkholderiales bacterium | reverse complement strand
GATGCCGCCGTGATCGGCGCCAATTACCCGGTGGCGGTAGGCCTGGTGGGCGACGCCAAGCTCACGCTTGCTGCCTTGCGCGACGAACTAGACGCCGCAGGCGCGCGCGCGCGCGGCTGGGGACGCGAGGCGGTAGCGGCGGCGAAGCGGGAAAAGTTCGCCGCCTTTCACCTGCTCGCCGAATCGAACGAACGCCCGATCCGGCCGGAGCGCGTCGTAGCCGAACTCAACCGCCTGCTGCCGGGCGACGCCGTCGTAGTCGCGGACCCGGGCACGCCTTGCCCGTATTTTTCCGCGTATTACCAGAATGAACGCACCGGGCGCCACTTCATCAGCAACCGCGCGCACGGCGCGCTGGGCTATTCCATGGCCGCCGCAGCCGGCGCCCATTTTGGCCGCCCTGGCGCGAAAATCGTTGCGGTCATGGGTGACGGGAGTTTCGGTTTCACTGTGGGCGAGCTGGAAACGATCTGCCGGCTGAAGATTCCGCTCGCCATGGTGGTGATCTCCAACTCGAGCTATGGCTGGATCAAGGCCGGCCAGAAATCGGGCTTCGGTGAGCGCTATTTTTCGGTCGATTTCACGCGCACCGACCACGCCGCGGTAGCGAGCGCATTCGGCGTAAGAAGCTACCGTGTGGAAGATCCGGCCAAGCTGCGCGAGGCCCTCAGGCTGGCGGTCGAGGCCAATGAACCGGTGCTGGTGGATGTGCTGTGTCAGCCGCTGGAGGAGGCGCGGGCGCCGGTCAGCGAGTGGATAGCCTGAGGCGCTGGCTTGGCGCAAATGCACGGTAATGCTTGCGGTGCGCGGGCGGCGACGCGATAATTCGGGGCGCGGGGCCCGCAGATCCAGCTCGCGCTCCTGAAGACCACCAAGAAGCCATCATGACCCATATCCAAGCCTCAACCGCGCTCTCGCGCTTTCGCGTCCTCGATTTGTCGCGCGTACGCGCGGGCCCGACCTGCGTCAAACAGCTCGCCGATTTCGGTGCCGACGTGATCAAAATCGAATCGCCTCCCGGCGTGGATGCCAACGAAGGCATGGGCGGTCCGCGCGAAGGCCCGGATTTCCAGAACCTGCACCGCAATAAGCGCGCAATGACGCTCAACCTCAAGCTGCCGGAAGGGCGCGAGGTGTTCACCAGGCTGGCGAAGACGGCCGACGTCGTGGTCGAGAACTATCGTCCCGACGTCAAGTTCCGCCTCGGCATCGACTATGATTCGCTCAAAGCGATCAATCCGCGCATCATTCTCGCCAGCATTTCCGGCTTCGGCCAGGACGGCCCCTACCACGCGCGGCCGGGCTTCGACCAGATTGCGCAGGGCATGAGCGGGCTGATGTCGGTCACGGGCCGGCCGGGCGAGGGCCCGATGCGCACCGGCGCGGCGATCGCGGATGTCAGCGCCGGCCTGTACGCCGCGCTCGGCATCCTGACGGCGCTGCTGGAGCGCGAAGTGTCCGGCCAGGGGCAGTGGGTGCAGTCATCGCTCCTGATGTCGGGCATCGCGCTGCTGGACTTCCAGGCGGCACGCTATCTGATGAAAGGCGAAGTGCCACCGCAGGTCGGCAACGACCATCCGACCAGCATGCCGACTTCGGCTTACACCACCGCAGACGGCCACATCAACGTGGCGGCGACGGGAGAGGGCATGTGGAATCGGCTGTGCACCGCCATCGGCCGACCCGAGCTTCTGGCGCGCGCGGAATTCGAAGGCGGAGCCAATCGCGCCAAGAACCGCGACGCGCTCAACGCCGAACTGGACGCGGCGTTGAAAGCCAAAACGAGCGAAGAATGGATCCGGATTCTCAACGCTGCAGGCGTGCCCTGCGGGCCGATCTACAGCATGGACCAGGTATTTGCGGATCCGCAAGTGCAGCATCTGCAGGCGGCGGCGAAGATCAAGCATCCGAAGCTGGGCGATATACGCGTGATCAACCAGGCGGTCGGGCTGTCGCGCACGCCGGCAACGATGGCGAGCGCCACGCCCGAGATCGGCCAGCATACCGACGAGGTTCTGGCCGAAGCGGGTTACAGCGCCGGCGATATCGCGCGGCTGCACGAACAAAAAGCTGTCTAGAATTCGCGGCACAAGTCGCATTGCTGCGGTTCGATTTAGGGGAGCACAGAGGGAAGCATCCCTCGTTTTGTCACAGACTCTTGAAGGAGCGTCATGGCTGAACTGATTACACGCAAGGAAAACGCGGTCGGCTGGGTGATCTTCTCCAACCCAAGCAAGCTCAACGCGGTCTCGCACGACATGTGGGCGGCTCTGCCCAAGGCAATTGCCGGGTTCGATGCCGATCCCGAAGTGCGCATGATAGTAATCACCGGCGACGGCGACAGGGCCTTCATTTCAGGTGCGGACATATCGCAGTTCGAAAAAGCGCGCGGCAGCGCCGAAGCGCAGGCAATCTACAACGAGGCAGTGGTCGCGGCCTATGAAGCGCCGGTGCTGTGCAGCAAGCCGGTAGTGGCGAGGATACGCGGCATCTGCATGGGAGGCGGGCTCGGGCTCGCCGCCGCCTGCGATGTGCGCATCGCCGCCGACGACGCGGTGTTCCGCATGCCTGCGGGTCGCCTCGGGCTGGGCTACAACTACACCGGCGTCAAGCGCTTCGTGCAGATTCTGGGCGCGGCGAATACCGCAGAC
>DATKUQ010000483.1:0-7193 GCA_035530495.1 Burkholderiales bacterium | reverse complement strand
CTGTGGCCTACGCCTGGGCCTATGCCATGGCGGTCGAAGGCGCCACAGGCACCGAGCTGCCCCCCCGCGCGCTCGGCCTGCGCGCGATCATGCTCGAACTGGAGCGCATTGCGAACCATCTGGGCGACCTCGGCTACCTCGGCAACGACGTGGCGTTTTCGTTCGGCTTTTTCCAGTTCTGGCGGCTGAAGGAAGACCTGCTGCGCTTGCAGGGCGAACTGTTCGGCCATCGCTACCTTATGGATCTGGTCGTTCCCGGCGGCGTCGCGCGCGATCTGCCGCGCGACCAGGCGCAGCGCCTGCTCGCGCAGCTGGAGCGAATCCGCGCGGAGGTCATTACGCTCAAAGCGATCTACGACGAACACGCGGGAGCGCAGGACCGGTTCATCATGACCGGACGGGTGTTGCCCGAACTGGCCGAGAAGATGGGGCTTGCCGGCTTCGCCGGGCGCGCGAGCGGCGTCAAACACGACCTGCGCGTTGATTATCCGATGCCGCCCTACGACCAGGCCGGGGTGCGCATGGCCACGCAAACGCGCGGCGACGTCGCCGCGCGTGTGTCGGTGCGATTCGACGAGATATTCGAGTCGATGCGCCTGGTGCAGACGCTCACCGGCCAGCTTGTGCCGGGAGAGATTCGCTCCGCAGTCGCGAATTGCCCAGCCGGCAACTGCGGCATCGGCTGGGTCGAGGGCTGGCGCGGAGAAGTGCTGATCGCGCTCGAGAGCGCCGACGCCAACCGGATCCATCGCGCGCATGCGCACGATCCGTCGTGGCAAAACTGGCCGCTGCTCGAGCGCGCGGTCCTCGGCAATATCGTTCCGGACTTTCCGCTGATCAATAAATCGTTCAATCTCTCGTATAGCGGACACGACCTCTGAGATGTATCAATTGCTCAAGCAGATTGCCAAAACCGGCATCGTCAGCGAACCGCCGCCGCAGGCGGACGAGGCCCTGCGCCAGATCGCGCAGCAGCTCGGCGAGGCGACGCTCAAGCACTTCGGGCGCGCACTCGCCATTCGCCATGTCGACGCCGGCTCCTGCAACGGATGCGAGCTGGAGATCCATAGCATGAACGGTCCCCATTACAACCTGGAAAGGCTCGGCATAAAATTCGTCGCCAGCCCGCGGCACGCCGATTTGCTGCTCGTGACCGGGCCCGTATCGCGCAACATGGAACTTGCGCTCAAGCGCACCTACGATGCGACGCCGGAACCAAAGCTGGTGGTCGCGATCGGCGACTGCGGCTGCAGCGGCGGCATCTTCGGCGAGAGCTACGCCAGTTGCGGGCGCGTGTCCAATGTCATTCCGGTGGATGTGGCCGTGCCCGGCTGCCCGCCTACGCCGACCGCCCTGATGCAGGGCATACTCACCGCGATCAGCGCGGGCGGCCGCAGCGGCGACTGACCGCGCTTTGCTGCGCGATCATCTTCACATCGCGCGCGCATCGGATCCGGCTGCATTTATTGAACGCCAGCAAGCGCGCTGGCACTGCGCATCGGTTCTTCACTGCGCATGTCAAGGCGTATTGCAGTCGCGCGCACTTTCAGATATAAACAATCCATCGAAAGCGGTCGCAAAGTCCGCAGGACAACAATCCCAATTGTCGCATGGAAAAAAAATACGCCTCTTTTTCGGGCAAGATGCTGATGATCGGATTCGGCGCCGTCGGCCAGGGCTCGCTGCCGCTGATCCTGCGTCACATCGACATGCGTCCGCAGCAGATCGCGGTCGTCACCGCCAACGAATTCGGCAAGGAGATCGCCATCGAGTACGGCGTTCGTTTCCGCGTCGAACCACTGACGCGGGACAACTACGCGGCCATTCTCGCGCGCGAACTCGGCGCCGGGGATTTCCTCGTCAACGCCTCATTCGATGTCTCCAGCGTCGCCCTGATCGAGTGGTGCCAGCTGCATGGCGTGCTTTATATTGATGCCTGCATCGAGCCCTGGCCCGGCGGCCACACCGACAACTCGGTGCCTGCCAACCGCCGCTCCAACTACGCCTATCGCGAGGACGCGCTGGCGCTGCGCGGCAAGTATTCCGCAGGATCGACCTGCGTGCTCATGCACGGCGCCAATCCCGGGCTCGTGTCGCATCTGGTGAAGCAGGCGCTGCTAAACCTTGCCGGCGATATCGGCGTGGACGCCGGCACGCCGCGCAGCCGCGAGGATTGGGGGCGGCTTGCCGCCAAGCTGGAGGTAAAAGTGATCCACGTCTCCGAGCGTGATCACCAGCTAAGCAAAGTGAACAAAGGCAAGGACGAGTTCGTCAACACCTGGTCGAGCGAGGCGTTCTGCGGCGAAGCGCTGCAGCCGGCCGAACTCGGCTGGGGCACGCACGAGCGCAACTGGCCGCACGATGGGCGTGAATACGGTTTCGGCTGCGGCGCCGCGATCTACCTCGACCGGCCGGGCGTAGCCACGCGCGTGCGCTCCTGGGCGCCGCACGAAGGAACCTTCCACGGCTGGCTGATTTCGCACGGCGAGGCGATTTCCATTCCCGACTATCTCAGCGTGCGCGAGAACGGCAAGGTCGTCTATCGGCCGACCTGCCACTACGCCTACCACCCATGCGACGACGCCGTGCTGTCGCTGCATGAATTCTCCGGCAACGGCTGGCGCTTTCCGCCACGGCAGCGCCTGCTGCGCGACGAGATCGATTCGGGCTTCGACGAACTGGGTGTGTTGCTGATGGGGCACAAGAAGGGCGCCTACTGGTACGGTTCACAGCTCAGCATCGAGGAAACACGCAAGCTGTGCCCCTACAACAACGCCACCAGCCTGCAGGTGAACGCCCCCTACATGGCGGCCATCGTCTGGGCGCTGCAGCACCCGCAGGCGGGCATCGTCGAGCCGGACGAGCTCGACTATCAGGCGCTGCTGGACATGTCCGCGCCCTATCTCGGGAAACTTGTCGGCGTATACACCGACTGGACCCCGCTTGCCGGCCGCAGCAAGCTTTATCCGGAGGATATCGATGCCTCCGACCCCTGGCAGTTCCGTAACTTTCGCGTAAGCTGACGCGCCGGCGCCCTGACCGCGCTGCGCGCAGGAGCGCGCGTTCACAAATCGATTTCACCGTTCGCACGCCGGTTCAGCCGGGCCATGCTCTTTCGCGGCAGGGGTTGATGTACGTCAAATCGACCAAGCTGCACTCGTTTAACATGCTGAAACAGCCGCGTTTCACCATTATCGGCGAATCATTGCGGAAGCAAGGGAGCGAGGCAATCCAAACCATAAACAGGGGTGTTATTGCGGCCGCCCAGGGGAGGGCGGACCGCGCATGGCGTGTCGCCATAATCGACGAGATGCGTTTCACCAAACCAAAAATATAGGCGCAATCCGAACGGCACAAAGCGACGACCATCAGCGTCTGCCAAAACCAGAAGCAGTGCGCTGTCGTGCTCGAATCAGGATGGCGTGCCGTTTATCTAACCGAGGAATCGAAGGCCATGCGTGTTTCAAGATTTGCGATGTGGGTTATGGCTGGGGTCTTTTGTGCGGCGGGAGCAACCGTTATTTGGCCTGGGCCGGCAAATGCCGCGGACGCTTCCAGCAGCAAGCCGGCCGAGAAAGTCGTCGGGAACCCCGATAACGACCTGTGCCTGGGCTGCCATGGAACGGAAGGCTTCCAGATGCCGGGGCCGGACGGGAAGATGCGCGACCTGCATATTATCAAGGACAAGTTCGGCAACAGCGTCCACGGAGAGCGCCTGTGCACCGACTGCCACAAGGACATTACCGAAATTCCGCACAGGACCGGCGTGACGCGCAAGGTAAGCTGCGTCATCTGCCACGAGGCCCTGTGGGCGAAGGCGCAGAAGGAGGGCAAGACCAAGGCCCCGGAGTACGCAAGACTCGGGGTAGTGGTACAGATGATCAACCGGTACATGAACTCCATCCATGCCCGCCCCAACCGGGACGATCAGTCGCGCACCAACGCCACCTGCTACAACTGCCACAATCCGCACTATGTCTACCCCCCCGGAACTCCGGAATACGATGCGCGGCACCTGAACATACCGAATATCTGCGGCAAGTGTCATGTCAAGGAACGTGCGCAGTACGCAACCTCGATCCACGGAAAGCTCGTGCTGGAGGACAAGATCTCGGCCGCGCCCGTCTGCTCCAGTTGCCACAGCCCCCACGACATCGAAAGCCCGGCGGAGAATGCAACCAAGCTCGCCATCACCCAAAACTGCGGCAACTGTCATCAGGAGCAACTGAAGACCTACCGCGAAACCTATCACGGTCAGGTCGAGAAGCTGGGTTACGCCTATACCGCCAAGTGCTTCAACTGCCACGGCAGCCACGCCATCCAGCCCGTCGACAGTCCGAAATCGATGGTCTATCCGAGCAATCGCCTGCATACCTGCCAACAGTGCCACAAGCAGGCAACTCCGGGGTTCGTCACCTTCGAACCGCACGGTACGCCCAGCGATTTCAGCCGCTATCCGTATATCTGGATCGCATCCAAATTCATGCTTATGCTGTTGCTGGGAACGTTTGCATTCTTCTGGACGCACACGGCGCTGTGGTTCTACCGCGAATATAAAGATCGCCAAGCGCGCAAGACGCGGCCGTATGTGCGCACCGACGAGCTTGAGCTGGAAGGCAAATATTTCCGGCGCTTCCCGCTGCTATGGAGAGTCGGGCACTTGTTGTTCGCAGTGACCCTGATGATTCTGGCCCTGACCGGCATGACCGTGCTCTACTCCGCTACCGCCTGGGCGCCCATCGTCGCTCACGCCTTCGGCGGCCCGAAGGTAATGGCAATCGTACACCGCACCTGCGCGGTCATCTTCGCCGGCGTATTCATCGGTCACCTGATCTATGTCGTCCTGCACCTGCGCAGGAACTGGAGAACCTTCCAATGGTTCGGGCCCGACTCGCTGGTTCCACGCTGGCAGGACCTGTGGGACATCCTCGCCATGTTCCAGTGGTTCTTCGGCCTCGGACCGCGTCCGGTGTTCGACCGCTGGACCTATTGGGAGAAGTTCGACTACTGGGCGCCGTTCTGGGGCGTGACGATCATCGGCATGACCGGGCTGATGCTCTGGTTCCCGACCGTGACCGCCTCGTTCCTCCCCGGCTGGGTGTTCAACGTGGCGACGATCTTCCATGGCGAAGAGGCGCTGCTGGCCGTCCTGTTCCTGTTCACCGTCCACTTCTTCAACAATCACTTCCGTCCGGACAGGTTCCCGCTGGACGTGGTGATGTTCACAGGAGCGGTGTCGCTGGAGGAATTCAAGCGCGAGCACACGGTGCAATACAAGCGCCTGGTCGAAACCGGCGAACTGTCGAAGTACCTGGTGGACGAGCCGTCGCGGCCGATGACCGTGGGGTCGAAGATACTTGGCTTCACTCTGCTCGCATTCGGTTTGACCCTGCTGGTCCTGGTGCTGACCGGATTCATCGGTGGACTGATAGGCTGACACAGTCGAGATCGCAACGTCCGGCCCAGGGACACCGGACGCTGCGCGCGCTTAGGCCCGGACTGTATTTTCACTGGCTAACGGAATAGAATACGAGCGTATACAAGCGGGCCGGACGACGTCGGCTAAGGGTTGCTGCGCAAAGCCCGCGGACGTTCCCGCAAGCACGAAAGTCCACTGAGCCACCTAACTTCGAGATTACCGATGAAAAATTCCATTTTGGGCCTTATCGCACTCTCCGCACTCTCCGTGATGCTGACCGGGTGCAACAACGAAAAGGCGCCGGCGCCCCAAGCAACAGCGCCCGCAGGCAATGCCGCCGCAGGCAAAGTCATCGCGGAACGCGACTGCAAGGCGTGCCATGGACTTGACGGCAAAGGCGCTGCTCCGGGGATTCCGAATCTGGCGGCGCAGCGGGAAGCCTATCTGTTCGATTCCCTGATGGAATATAAAACCGGCAAGCGTCCTCATGCCGCCATGACTTCCTGGAACATGAGCGAAACGGATCTGCACAATCTGGCAGCATACTACGCCGGGCTGCCGCCGATCCACAATGCCGCGGCGACCGACGTCAAACATTCGTCGCCTTATGAAAAGGGCAAGGTGGAAGCCGCCGTCTGTGCCAAGTGTCACGGCGCGGACGGCAACAGCGACATTCCCGGCACGCCCAGCCTGGCCGGCCAACAGCCGCATTATCTCGTTGCCGCGATCCAGGAATATCACCAGGGAGAACGCGCGAAGAACGCGATGGGGCTGGATTTGAGCAATTTGGATAATCTGGATCTGGAAGACCTGGCGCTGTATTTCGCGTCTCAGACTCCGGTCAAACGCGCCGCGCCGACTATCGGCGATCCGGTAGCGGGCGAAGCCGCCAGCGCAATGTGCGGCGGCTGCCATGGCGTGCACGGCGTGAGTGTCGACTCCGAAACACCCAACCTTGCCGGCCAGGATGCCGAATACCTGGTGAAAGCGATCAAATCGTACCGGACGACGCGCAAGAACTGGGGCATGGAGCGTTACGTCGCCGGCCTAAGCGACAAGGACGTCGACAATATCGCCGCGTATTACGCGATCCAGCAACCCAAGGCGGCCGACAAGGTGCCCACCTCCACCGAGGAACTGGCTGCGAAATGCAACCGCTGCCACGACCAGCCCGCGAGCCCGACAATGGCGGCGCCGAAGCTGAAAGGACAGAACAAGGACTATCTGGTGATGGCTCTCCGTGCCTATCGAGACGGCAAGCGCGCGAGTTCGGCCATGCACGCGATGAGTTTCCCTTACAGCAACGCGATCATCGACAGCATCGCGACCTGGTATGCCAACCAGCCGGCCAAATAGGCCCTGGGCGGGCGCCGGCGATCCTCGTCAAGCCTAGGCATCACGATCACGCCTGCGGCCCTTACGCGCCGCAGGCGTTTGCTTGTTCACCACCGTTGCGGGATGCGTCCGATCCCGGTCCGGCTGATTCCAGGCGGCACCGGCCGACTTGATAGAGTCTGTTGAGATTCCGCACTTGCGCGCGACGGGGGTGATTGTGAATGCGGCGCAAGCTACACCAGGGTTCGGGCGGAGGCGCCTCACTTCGTCTTCCGGTACCGTCTGCTTATTCCGAACAGTCGACGAGCAAAGCCGCGATGCATACACGCGCCGGCGCCTGCACCTGTGCCATTAGTAGGTGAAGCGCTACGGCGACAATCGACGCGCTGCACCCCTTCCCTTGGCATTACTTCCAAATGCAGCGCCTGCGGTGAAGGTC
>DATKUQ010000482.1:0-5963 GCA_035530495.1 Burkholderiales bacterium | reverse complement strand
AAGTCGACTGAGCGCATTGAAATATATTCGCCTAAATCGCAATGTTACTTTAACTGCAGGTCCTCCGCGCCCCGGTGCGCGACTTGTTCTAAGAACCCATTGCAAAATGGGCCGTCATTCCGAGGCCCTCGGCCGAGGAATCTGCTTGACGTTTGATTCAACAGCAGATTCCTCGCTTCACTCGGAATGACAGGATAAGACCGTTCATTTTGGAACCGGTTCTAAAAAGTGGACGTGTAATCCGCCAGGTTCGGCCGCGGCCGAAAAGATCTGCGATTGACCACCGTGCCCACGGTCAGGAAGCAAAGCGGCTGCTCGTGCGCGCTCAGTTTGAACAGCGACCGTATCTGCTTCGAATACAGGGCGCGCCCGCTGGACAGGCCTGCGCCGAACCCCTGCGCATGGGCCACGAGCAGCATGTTCTGGATCGCGCAGCCGGCGGAAACGATGCGTTCCTGCGGATGGGTCGGCCCGAGTTCGGGATCGAAGCGTGCCACCACCAAGAGAAGGAAAGGACTGCGAAACGCCTTTGCCCGCGCCTCCTGCAACTGCACCGCGGTCGCCTCGGCGTCGCGCTCGGCCAGCGCCTCGGCAAAGGCCTCGCCCAGAAGATGGCGCCGCTCCCGCGGAATTATTATCAGGCGCCAGGGATTCAGCCTTCCGTGATCTGGCGCCGCGCCCGCCGCGCCGAGAATCTGCTCGATTTGCGCGGCGTCCGGGCCCGGATCGCCGACGCGCTTGGGTGAGGCATGCTGGCGCGTATGGATCAGCGTGAGCGCGGCGTCCAACACTTCCTGATCGGTCGGCGCATCCATGCAGCTCAATCCCTCCGCCGCATCGGCCAGCGCGGCCATGGCATCGTCCCCCGGTCAGAAGTAATAACGCGCATAGAACTCCATCTTACGGGAATTCTGCTTCTCGCCAAAATCGGTGAAGCTTCCGCCGTGCAGCATGTATAGCCGCAGGCGCAGTTCGACATTCTTGTAGCCGGTGTAGGCGAGCTCGGGAGTGAGTTGGAAGCTGCCATCGTCCCGGTTCACCAGCGCGAACACCGCGGGCTGGAAATAGACAATGCCGAACGCGTCCTGCACCTGGGCGCGAAAGTAGAGGTAGTTCTCGCCGGCGAACGGCCGGCCGTAGGGCCCCTGGCCGAGCGCGAGCGCCTTCTGCAGCAGCGGATTGCCGCCGGGCGGCTGAGTCGGCGCAAACGCCGCGTCGACGAGCTGGTAGAACTGATCGGCCTCGGACTCCGAGTAGCCGGTGCCATTATGGTAATACTCGGCGATGTAAGTCGTGTTGCCTTGCGTGAGGTAGCGCAAGCCGAGCAGGTAGCTGGTCGCGTTCGCGACCTCGGTGCTGGTGCGGCCGCTCGCGTCCGTGACCACCCGCGGAAACTGCAGGATGCGCGCCCACTCCCCGTGGATCTCGAAGTTGGTCTCGAGGTTGCGCGCAAAATCGAAGCCGAAGCGCCCCGGCCGGCTGCCCTTACCCTGCCAGGCGAAATCGAGGTCGGTGTCGCGGTACAGGGCATAGACCTTGAATGCGGGGTTGAGATGCCCGCTCGCGCCGAAATCGTTGTTCACCTGGTCGCCCACCGGCATCAGCACCGGCGTGAAGGCGACCGTCTGCAGCGCGCCTCCGGGATTCCAGATGAAATCGCCGTCCGCCATGACGTAGCCCTCGCGCGCGAGCTGCGGATCGTTCGGGTCCTTGGGCCTTTGCACGAACCCGATCGGGTTCCAGGCGTAGCCCTTGCCCCAGCTTAGCGCGCGCTTGCCCGCCTCGAGGGTCATGCCGGGATTGGGCCGCAGCGAGTAGGCGGCCTCGTAGAAGCGGTTGCTCTGGTCGCTGGAAAGCTCGTTGCTCTGTGCGCTCGAAAACGTGCGGAAGTCGAAGGTGCCGATGCCTTGGCGGAGCTTCCCGGTCAGCTCCATGATCCCCGTGGTCTGATCCAGACTCGCGCGCTGCGGCCCGCCGTGGTTGCCGAGCTTGTACTGCGCGCCGCTGCGATTCAGGGCGAACGCGTCCTGCTGGAACTGCACGTAGCCGCCGAGCTCGTAGGGCTTCTTCTCGTACTGCGAGGCGTCGAAGCTGTACTGATCCGCCGCCCGGGCACCGGCTGCGGCCAGGAGCAGAACGAGCGGCCACCATGGCCGCGTTCTGCACGCGTTCATTTGCGCCGCCTCCACGTGTAATGCGCAAAGCACAGACCGCGCTGTCGGCGTCCCGCCGCACTCGCCCGGGTCGCATCCCCGCTGCGCGGGGCGACCGGCGAAGTGGAGCAGGGACCACAGCCGAAGGCTGGGGATGCGACCTGAGTCCGGTCGCACTGGGACGCCGGTCGCCTGCGGCCGCCTACGGGGTCAGATCCCCGGCTCACGCCAGGTCCCCTCTTCCGCCCTTCGGCGGCCCCTGCTCCTAGGCTCATTTGCGTAGTTCTTGGACCCGCGGCAGGTAATTCAGTGTGAAGACCTCGTCGGGGTAGCTCGCATTCTTCAGGCCCGACCAGAGCATCACCGACTTGTAGCCCTTGTATAGCGGGCTGTCGGTTTCGAGCTGCGCGGGGCGCTTGATGCCGCCGCCGAAATCCTTGACGTTGCTGAAGTGCAGCGTCTTCAGCAGCATCCCGCTCGCCGCGTAGCACTCGATTGTGACGGGAAGCAGATGCTTGCTGTCGACCGTCATCGTGAGCTTGTCGTAGGCGACGTCCCCAGTCTTCGCTTTGAGCGACAGGACGTACTGGCCCTTCTGCTCCGCGACGCTCTCCACGTTGTACTCGGAGGTGTAGTCGACGCGCAGGATGTCGGCATTGTTGAAAATGCTGCCCGTCACCGACTGCAGGCTCGTTATGCGGATCGGCTTGCCCACTTCGGGCATGTACAGCCACATGTTGTCCCCGATGCGCAGCGTGACGCGCCCCTTGTCCGAGGCCGGCTCGAGAAAGAGCGCCAGGATCTTGTCGCGGCCCTTCTTGATCGTCCACAGGACGTACGCCTTCTGCGTGCCGTCGGGCTGGATATCGATCAGCTTGCGGTACGACTCGTACGATTCGGGCTCGAGGTTGCGGTCGACCTGCTGCAGGATCTTCGTGCCGTCCAGGTTTGCTGCCGCAGCGGGCAGCGCGAACAGACCGAACAGACCAAACAGACAAGGGGCGAACCACAGCAGTATTTTCATCGTGCGACCTTCCGATTAGACGTGGCTGAGCGCGCGCACCGGGTCCATGCGCGAGGCCTTCCACGCAGGCTGCAGGCTCGCGAGCAGCGCCATCAGCACCACCATGGCAGCGATGACCACGACGTCGCGCACGCTGACCGACGGGGCGAGTACCAGGCCCTGCTGCATGCCGAAGTTGAATACGATTTTGCGCAGGTGCAGTGCATAGATCACCGCCAGGCTGATGGCGGTGCCGAGCGCGGTCCCGCCCAGGCCGAGCAGCAAGCCTTCGGTGAGGAACAGCGACAGGATCCTTCTCGGCGGCGTGCCCATCGCCGCGATCGTGCCGATCTCGCGGATGCGCTCGTAGACCGCCATGATCATCACGTTGAGCACGCTCACCAGGACGATCGACACCAGCATGATCTTGATGAACAGCGTGAGCAGGTCGATCATTTTCACGATGCTCGAGAACGGCGACAGCTCCGCCCAGGTGTGCACTTCCAGCACCGGCTTGCCCTGCTGGTTGGTGACCCCTGCCAAGTCCCGGCCCAGTTGCGCATCCACCTTGTCGAGCTGCGCCGGATCCTTGAGGCGGATCGCGATCTCGTTGACTTCGGGCTGGGTCATGCGCAGCAGGCTGCGCGCGTCGTTGATGTCGATGTAGCCGTCGCGGCCGCTCGGGCCCGAGGCGCTGTCGAGCACTCCCCTGACGACGAAAGTCTTGCCGTTGACCGACCCCTGCAGATTGGTCGCGACCAGCACCACGGTGTCGCCCAGCTTCACCTTGAGGCCCTGCGCGAGCAGTTTCGGAATCAGGATCTCGCCCGGCTTGAGCAGCGGAGGCTGCTTGCTGCCCTCGATCAGCCGGCCCGGCATCAGCGGTATGGTGGCGGCCTCCTTCGCCGGGTCGACGCCGTTGACGCGGATGCTGGTGGTTTCCGTGAAATTGCTGAACATGGCGCCGAGCTTCACGCGCTCCGAGTACGCGTCGATCTGGGGCATTTTGTCGAGCACCTGCTCGACCTTCTGCACCATGGCCGGCTGCATGTTGAGGTTGAGCGGCAAGTTGTCGATCGAGGCCACGTAGCCCTTGCGGTGCACTTCCAGGTTCCCCAGCACGCCGTCGGTGAACTGGCCGATCATCAGCGCCTTGAAGGATCCGGCGATTCCGATGAACAGCAGCACCGCGACCACGCCCAGGGTGATCAGGGTCGAAGTGAGCAGCGTGCGCCGGCCGTAGCGCGCGAGATTGCGCAGCGCGATCTTGAGGACGTTAAGCATGGGCGGCCTCCGCCTTCGCCGCCACCGTGGCATTGTTGAGCCTGCCGTCCTCCAGCGTGAACAGCACCTCCGCTTCGGCCATGATTTTCGGATCGTGCGTCGAGAACAGAAACGTCGTCCCGAGCTCGTCGCGCATCTTCTTCATCAGGCCAAGGACCTGGTACGCGGTGTCGTGATCTAGATTGGCGGTCGGCTCGTCGGCGAGCACCAGCTTCGCGTTCGTCGCCAGGGCGCGCGCCACCGCCACCCGCTGCTTCTGGCCGCCCGAGATCTGGTCCGGGCGCTTGTTCGCCTGGCCGGCCATGCCGACCGCATCGAGCAGCCGCGTGATCTGCGCGCGGCGCTTCTGCTCCGGCCAGTTCTGCACCATGATGAGCGGATATTCGATGTTCTCGTACACGCTCAGCACCGGGATCAGGTTGAAATCCTGGAACACGAAGCCCATGTGCTGGCCGCGGAAATTTGCGGCCGCACGCCGGTCGAGCGACGCGACGTCGGTGTCGACGACCGTAAGCTTGCCGCTCGTCGGGTGATCCAGGCAGCCGATCATGTTGAGCAGCGTGGTCTTGCCGCTGCCGGAAGGTCCGACAAAGGCGACAAAGGACTTCGCATCGATGGTGAAATCGACGCCTTTGACGGCCGGCACGTCGACTTCGCCGGCGCGATAGGTTTTGACGAGCTGTTCCGCGCGTATCAGCTGCATAACTCCCGCCTTAGTGTCAACCTTACCAAACGTTCCAAAGATACAGACTGATGGGTACCCGGTAGTGATTTTTGTCAAGCAAACTGCTTGCGGCTGCCTGCCCTGCCGCGGTGGGCCGCGGGCTTCGGAAGATCTCGCCGCATCGGTTCCCATTGCACCACGCCGATGTAAGCCGCGCGTTTGCGTTTTGTACGCCGGCGCATTGTCAAGCCGAGTTTGATACCCGGCGCTACAAAACTTTTCGGATGATCGCGCCGGCCCTCCTGGATATCTACTTGCAGTTGTTATGCAGTTTCCACAGCTTCTCATGCCCCATCGCGATGGCGAATTCGGGGACCTTGCAGCGTATTTCCTCTGCCTTGCGCGCAGCCTCGCTTTCGGCCGCCGTGCGCGCTGAAGTCTGTATCAGCGTCGCATCCGGCCTGACTGCGACCATGTTGCCGAGTCCATACATGCCGCTGAAGAATGCCGTCACGACCACGACCTGGGCAAAGCCGACCATTTGCATTTCGCTTCTTTCTTCGGGTGCGCAGACATTGCCGGGACAGAGTTGCGCCTTGTCCTTGTTGAACAGATTGTAGATGGCGCAGCCGATGCAGATGCCGAACGCGGACTCGAAGAACAGGAGCACCAGACACAGTGCGCAGATGAGCAGGTTGGCGGGGCCGCGCACATTGTGGAACACCACCAGATACATCATGCAGGCCGCAAGCACGAAGCCGATGAGCCAGGCAAAGCGCTTTTGCGGAGCGCCGACGTACTCCGGCTGCTGCCTGCGCACGGCGATGCGCCCGAGCACCAGACTCGGCGCGTATTTTGG
>DATKUQ010000481.1:0-2625 GCA_035530495.1 Burkholderiales bacterium | reverse complement strand
GATCAACTGCGCGAACGTCAGTTGCAGCAGCTGCAGGTCCTCGTTCGGCACGCACTGGCCACGGTTCCCTATTACCGTGAGCGCTGGGGCAATCGGTACGATGCGGCGACGCCGCTTACCTTCGAACGCTTCGCCGACCTGCCGCTGCTCACGCGGCGCGAGTTGCAGGAACAGTTCGAGCATCTGAAAAGCCGCAATGTTCCGCCCGGTCACGGCGGCGTCAAGGAATCGCAAAGTTCCGGCTCCACCGGCACTCCCGTACGCATCCTCAAGACGCAGCTGTCAGGCTTGTTTTGGAACGCCTTCACCCTGCGCGACCATGCGTGGCATCGCCGCGATCTGCGCGGCAAGCTTGCGACCATCCGCCACGGCATTCCGGCGGGGGAGTTCGAGCACTGGGGGCCGGCAACGGCTGGCCTGGTTGCGGACGGGCCGTCGGTCGTTCTCGGCGTGCGCGACAGCGTGGAGACCCAGCTTCGCTGGCTGGAGGAGCAGCAGCCCGATTATCTGATGACCTATCCGTCGATTGCGGCCGAGTTGGCGAAGCTGGTCATCGCCGGCGAAAACCGGTTTGAGCGGCTACGCGAAGTACGCACCTTGGGCGAAGCGCTGACACCCGAGGTGCGCGACCTGTGCCGCGAGGCCTGGTCGGTGCCGGTGAGCGACCTCTACTCCGCGGAAGAAGTCGGCTACATCGCGCTGCAATGCCCGCAGCATGAGCACTATCACACCTTGGAGGAAGGCGTTCTGGTCGAGATCCTCGACGAGCAGAATCAGCCTTGCGCGCCCGGACAACTCGGACGCGTCGTCGTGACTTCGCTGCACAATCTCGCCATGCCGCTCATTCGCTACGAACTCGGCGACTACGCCGAACCGGGGGAAGCCTGTCCTTGCGGCAGAGGCCTGCCGGTGATGCGCCGAGTCGCCGGGAGGGTGCGCAACATGCTGGTGAATGCAGCGGGAGAGCGCTACTGGCCTGCATTCGGAACGCGCTCGTTCACGCGCATCGCGCCGATCCGGCAATGCCAGTTGGCGCAGATCGAATACGATTTGGTCGAGGCGCGGCTGGTGACCGAAGCTCCGCTGTCAGCGGCGCAGGAGCAGGGCCTGCGCGGGTTGATCCTGTCGCGCTTGCCGCCCGGTTTTCGCGTGGGGTTTGTCTACCGCGATCAGATTGCGCGCGGCGCCGGCGGCAAGTACGAGGATTTCGTCTGCGAGATTTTCGCCGCCGTCACAGCCGGGTCGCGATGATCTGCACCCGTTCCCCGCTACCCGCGACCGCCGGTCCGTCCAGCCGCTGAGCGCTTGGCGCGGCCGGGGGCGTGTCCGATAATTCATTGATGCTGAAGCCGCTAGCCTCGAACGAATGCCGGACTTCATCGCGACTGCCCACCGGCCACGGGCGCTGCCCGCTGATGTAGAGTTCGGCTTCCCGCGCCAGTTCGTCCGGATCCACTTGCAGCAAAACGCGCATCGCCTTGCCTTGGCGCAGGACCGTCGCGCGGAACGATTGCGCCTGTTCCGGTGAAAATCGGGCGCGCTCGGCGCCTGCCATGGGGCGCACGCGCGTGACCGTGATGACCACGCCGCCCGGGCGCAAAAGTTGCCGCCACCTTTCCAGCAAGCGGATGCGCTTCTCGGGCGAGAACTGAACCAGGAAGGAATGGGTGCACACCGCGTCGAACGGCGTGGCACAGGCGTATTCGAGGATATCGGCCCGGCTGCATGCCACGCTGGCCGCTTCGCGCTCCGCATACCAGCGGTTGAGAAATATCGGGGTTTCGCATGCGTCGACCACGGTCACGTCGGGCTCGACGCCGCGCTCGCGAAACGACGCCAGCACATGCGCCAGCATCGAATAGTCCGCCGCGCCGCTGACCAGCACGCGCGGCGCGCCCTTGCCGCCCGCCACCGATCGAAAAGCACGGCGATAGAATTCCGCATGGTGCTCGGGCGCGGCCGCGAGCCCCATCAACCTGAGGTACTGCCAGATGCCGTGGCACCAGGCGCAGGTCTCGCCGGTGGCCGGATCCTCGCGGCATAGCTGCGGCGCAAGCCGCCGCGCCAAGGGTGCGCTCAATTCGAGTGGTTCCTGCAGGCTATGCATCGTAGTAGGAGGATGGACGTAAAGGAAGCGATATGTCCTGCATCATAACGCGACCGCAGCGATTTCCTCGATGCGCCGCACGAGATGGGCGATGACAGTGTCCTGCGGGAAATTCGAATACTTGCGGGCGAACGCCTGCGCATTCAGGCTGAACTCCGCGTCGAACAGAATACGTCGCAACTTCCGTTCCAGATCCGCGGGCGGCTGCTCCGGATTCACCAGCAGGCCAGCGCCCATTTCCTCGATTCGGCGCGCAAGCAGAAATTGTTCGAGGTGGCCCGGCAGCAACAACAGCGGCTTGCCTTTCAGCAGAAAACTCGTCGCCGTGGACATGCTGGCGTAGGTGACAGCCGCGTCGGCTTCGCGCGCAGTCTGTGCCAAGGCGAGCGGCTTTGCGCTGAAGACGAGGTGCGGGGCGCCGTAGCGTTCCAGCAGCGCCGGCGGTGCGTCGGGAAAGAACACGATGGTAGGCAGTCCGAGCACATGCAGCGCCGCGAGCGCCGCTTCGTGATGCCGCG
>DATKUQ010000480.1:0-3561 GCA_035530495.1 Burkholderiales bacterium | reverse complement strand
CCCTTGTGCTCGGCGATCGCAAACGCTGTGGGTACTAGCACCGAACCCGCCTTAATTAGTCCAGAGCCATGCGCGTCGTCGAGTTCCACGCCATGCCCCATCATTGCATTGCACATCGCAGCATGCGGCACCGGCACCTTGAAGCCAAAGCCGACCACAGTACTTTGCTGCGCGCCACCCCATTCGCGAATCAGTTCCACCATGCGAGCGGCAGGCTCGCCAATCGCTGAGGCGGCGATTTGATTGCCGATACCGTCGCGCAGAATCAGCTTCGCCTTGAATACGACTTCTTTCGGCAGGTCTTCATATTTGAGCTTGGCCGTGTGATCGGCAAACTTCATCGTTAATCCCTCGAGATCTTCGCGGGTGTAGGCGTCGGTCATTTCTAAATCTCCTGTTTAAAAAGATGTTGCCAGCAATAAGCGCATCAGGCTGGATTGGCCGGATCTCCAATTGCGTTTTCAATTGACGGCGGCGCCCATGGCGGTCCGGTGCGACTTGTGCAGCCAGGCTATCGCAATGCGGGACCCGCCACCTTACTTGCGCGAGCCATTCCGTACTTTAGGGAATATTGCTTTGAATCCATTAATTACCGGCAACTGAATGCTTATGGTCAAAACATAATTGCCTGCTGTCATGATCGGCGCACGTGGCAACAGCAGCGATCATCCTGCAATTTTGTCCCTCCTGTTCCTTGCGTAGTTGCCAACGCTAATACTATCTGGTAGTGTGCGATTTTAATACCGTGACAAACAATGTCAAGGACTACATGTCGGGCGTGAATTCGGTTGGGCGTTGCTCTGCCAACCTAAAAGAATGGGTCTTCTGCAAATCAAATGGGTGTTTCTAAAGGGTGAATCGTCTGAAAGCCGCGTGGGATAACGGTTTGCGGGATTCGTGAGCATGAAAAAATCTGGCATGATTTGCGCATGGCTAAATCTCGACGACTTACCGATCTATTCCGCTTCCCTGGCTTTCGGCCACATGCGAGGACGCGAGGGGTGTTCGGCGACCCGAAGGCGCGCGTGCTTCGCTTGGAGCGGCGTGGAAAAAAAACCGCTGCGGGGTGTGCGACATGCTTGTGCGCGGCATCTACGACCGCAAGGTTCACCGCGTTCGCGACCTGTCTTGCGGGGATGCACGCATCTACCTGGAGTTCGAACTGCGGCGTGTATGGTGCCGGCGCTGTGGTGCAGTGAAGCAGGAGAGACTCCCTTGGTTGGCGGGCAGCCCTTTCTATACCAAGCGCTTTGCTTTCTTCGTCGGACGGCGCTGTCGGGCGGAGACCATCACGGACGTGGCGCGCGAGTCGCATCTGGACTGGCGCGCCATCAAGGAGTTGGACAAGCAATATATGCGCGAGCAGTTGCGCCGCATCGGCACGCCTGGGCCGAAGGCGATCGGTATCGACGAGATCTCGATCCGCAAAGGCCACACCTATCGCATCGTGGTGAGCGACCTGATTCGCCGTCGCCCGATCTGGTTCGGCGGCGAGGACCGCTCGGAGGCGAGCATGGCGCAGTTCTATGACTGGCTGGGAGACAAGAAGAGCCGGGGCATTCGCCTGGCGGTGATGGATATGTGGAAGCCGTTTCGCAATGCAACCCTGGCGCGTGCGCCGCAGGCGGCGATCCTGTTTGACAAGTTCCACATCATGCGCCACCTGGGAGAGGCGCTCGATAAGGTACGAAAGAGCGAATACGCGCGGCTCAGCGGCAAGGACCGTCGCTACATCAAGGGCCAGAAGTACACGCTGCTCTCGCGTCACGAGAACCTTACGCTCGAAGGCAGGCGGTCGCTCAAAACGTTGCTGGCTGCCAACAAGCGGCTGAACACGGCGTACTTGCTCAAGGAGTCCTTCGGCCAGCTCTGGGACTACGAGCGGGAAGGCTGGGCGAGGCGCTTCTTTGAGAACTGGCGCGCGAGCCTGAAGTGGCAGCGCCTGGAACCCTATGAGAAATTCGCTGAGATGATCGATCGGCATTGGGATGGAATCGCCGCCTACTGCAAGCCAGAGAACAAGGTCTCGCTTGGATTCGTGGAAGGACTGAACAACAAAATTCGCGTGATCCAGCGCCGCGCATACGGACTGCGCGACCAGGAATATTTGCGGCTCAAGATCCTCACTTGCATGCTCCCAGCGATCTAAAATGCCCCAAATTGACCCACTCGCTTTGCAGAAGACCCAATAATACGCGGGCCTGCGGATACCACGCTACTCCCCCGGGGACGAAAGGGCAAATGAAGCGGCGCTTCGCCGACGCGTCCTGCGGCGCTGGTCGGCGATGGCCGCTAGCGCTTGTTCAGCTCGGTGACTTCGCCCTTGACCTGGGTCGACTTGCCGCGGAACAGCGCCACCAGTTCGCCTTTCTGGTTTTCGACGCGAATGTCGTACACGCCGTTGCGGCCCTCGAGTCCTTGTTCTTTTCCGGTCGCCGTCAGCACGTCGCCGACGTAGGCCGGGCGCATAAACTCGATCATGCAGGTGACCGCCACCGCGTTTTTGTTGTGGCTGTTGCAGGCGTAGGCGAAGGTCGAGTCGGCGAGCGTGAAGATCAGCCCGCCGTGGCAGGTGTCGTGGATGTTCGCCATGTCCTCGCGTACCGCCATCTGCATGCTCGCCGAGCCGGGACCCACCTGGAGCAGCTTCATGCCCAGCGCGAGCGATGCATGGTCGCGCGCGTGCATCGCCGCGGCGGCGGCTTCGGCCAGTTGTTGCGCTGTCTTGTGCATGGCAAATGTATAAATTGAGGTTTCAGAGCATACACCAACAGCAGTAAAATGAACGCTTTGCGCGGGAGGTTTCCTCATGGTCAAAGTCTATTCCATCGATGGCCTCACCCCCGTTGTGCATCCCGATGCCTACGTGCATCCCACCGCGGTGCTGATCGGCGACGTGCATGTCGGCGCAGGCGTGTACATCGGACCCTTTGCCAGCCTGCGCGGCGATTTCGGGCGCATGGTGGTGGAGGCCGGCGCCAATATCCAGGATTGCTGCATCCTGCACGGCTTTCCCGAGTCGGACACGGTGATCGAGCAGGACGGCCATATCGGCCACGGCGCGGTCATCCACAGCGCGCGCATCTGCCGCAACGCGATGGTCGGCATGAACGCCGTGGTCAACGACAATGCGGTGGTCGGCGAATCGGCCTTTGTCGCGGCGATGGCTTTCGTCAAGACCGGGATGCAGGTGCCGCCGCGCACGCTGGTGGCGGGTGTTCCGGCCAAGGTGATGCGCGAGCTGAGCGCGGCGGAGCTCGCTTGGAAGCTGGATGCGACGCAGGCCTACCAGAACCTCGCGCGCAGGAGCCTGGCGAGCCTGCGCGAAACGGTGGCGCTGACCGAGGCCGAGCCCGGCCGCAAGCGCCTGTCCTTGTCGCAAGTGCTGCCGCTGTCGGCCTGGAAAACCAAGAAATCCGGCGGCTGAACGTGCGGCCCCGATCACGCAAGCGTCGGCGCATGAGCCCGACGGGCCGCCCCGAGGGCCGCATCTTCGCGATGGCCTTGGCGCGAAGCGACAAGGTAGTCAGATGAGCCATCCCTCAATAGCTGAAATCAATG
>DATKUQ010000479.1:0-5585 GCA_035530495.1 Burkholderiales bacterium | reverse complement strand
TCCCGCTTCTTGCCGTCGTCCAGCTTTTCGGCCATCGACTCGAGCACCGCCGCCGCGTCGCCGACGATGCCGACCTCCACCGGACGGCGCTGTCCGACGACCAGCGGATCCAGGTCCACCTGCACCATGCGCGCGGGGAAGCGCGCACCGAGGTTCACGTCGGAGACGGTGTCGATCCTGGAACCGACTACCAGTACGATATCGGCCTGCGCGAGCAGTTCGTCGTATGCATTCAAACGGCCCCAGCCATCGCCAAGTGCAAGCGGATGCCGATCGGAGATCACGCCCCTGCCGAAGACGCTGGTCACGACCGGCGCGCCCAGCAACTCCGCCACGCGCGCCAAGGGCTGCGAAGCTTCCGCGCTCGCCACGCCGCCGCCGGCGAAGATGAACGGGCGCTTGGCGGACGCTAACGCCGCAGCCGCCCGGGCGATGCCGGCCGGATCGCCGGCCGGCCGGCTGAACTTCTCGGGTGCGAGCACTTCGATCTCGGCTTCGCCGCTCTGGACATCCAGGGGAATCTCAATGTATGCCGGCCGCGGCCGGCGGCAGCGCATCGCGCGCATCGCCTCGCGCACCGCTCGCGGTATGGCGTCCGGCGTGCTCACCCGCTGGGCGTAGCCGCTCAGGGACCCGGCCACCGCAAGCGAGTTGGGCAGTTCGTGAAAATGTTCCCCCTCGCGTCCGAGCTGGGCAAGGTTGTTCTGTCCGGCGAACATCAAGAGCGGGGTCGATTCCGAGTAGGCCATGCCCATGCCGGTGAGTGCGTTGGTGAGGCCCGGTCCCGGCACCACGAAGCAGGCCGCGATCTTGCCGGAGGCGCGGGCGTATCCCGCCGCCATCATCGCCGCGCCTTGCTCATGGCGCACTGTCACCACATGGATATCCGGCTCGCCGTAGGCACCGTCGAACAAGGGCGTGTTGTGCGTGCCGGAGATGCCGAAGACGTGCTCCACGCCTTCGGCCTTGAGCGCCGATATAACGGCCTGGCCACCTGTCATGCGTTGCATCTGCTTCTCCTTGTTTCGTGCTTGCAATCCCGACCAATGATACTGGATCGGATCGGTTCGGGTCGGAGGTGCGACAAGGCTGCGCGCTGTTTCATGAAAACCCCGTGCGAAAGGCGGCCACGTGGAGCTACTGGCCCAAGCGCTCGATAAAATCGTAGGACGGCGGGCCCGCCAGTCCAAGACCGTCACTCCGGATCAAGCATTGCGACACATGGTTTTCCGTTTATCATCGAACCGACGCACCGGTCTCCTCGATGACTGTAATAATGCTAAACGGGGCACGTGGGTATCAAGAAGTATCGTTGACAGGATAATGCATGACCGCGAAGCTGGATAAGGCACTAAAGCGCTTGAAGGGCATACTGCCCTTGAGAGAAAGACAAAACGAATGCGGCAAGGAGATTAGGGAACTTCATCAACAGGTTCTCCGTTCATTCGTTACCAGAGGACGCATTCTCACCAGGGAAGAAATGGCACAACAGGTCAGCAACCTGGAACACGCGGTTGACGTGTTGAGAAGCTGCGACATGGTTATATTTTCCGAGCATGGTGATCCCGTCGGGGCCTATCCCTTCACCATGGAAGCACGCGAGCATAGAGTTCGGGTGAACGGGCATCAGGTCCATGCCATGTGTGCCCTGGATGCACTGGCGGTCGGCCCCATGTTCGGGATGAAAACACAAGTTGATTCCCGCTGCAGAATCACCGGTGATCCCGTCAACATACAGCAGTCGGGAAAGGCAATAGAGAATGCGGATGAAGTGGGCGACCTGCATTTGGGCATTGCCTGGGGAGCGGCGGACGCAGACTCGCGCTGTGCGGACAGCCTGTGCAGGCAGATGGTGTTTCTGAGAGACAGCGCAGTTGCTCGGCAATGGCTTATGGATGATTCTGCAAGCAGGGAAATCTTCACGCTGCCGGAGGCGGTCGAGTTCGCCGCTCGGATTTTTGTTCCCCTTATGTCCTGATGATCCATAGGCGTGTGGAGCCGATTCCGCACCTGAGCAATCAGCTGCCATCCAAGGTGTAGACTGGGCGCGAACATCGCCTGACTGTACTCGGACCCCTGAAATCGACATGCTCCCGTTCTCAAGCGTTGGCGACGTAGCGCACGTCATCCAGCTCGCGATCGCCCCGGTGTTCCTGCTCACCGGCGTCGGCACGCTTCTCGGGGTGCTGAGCAATCGACTGGGGCGGGCGGTGGACCGGGGACGCGTGGTCGAAAATCTCCTGCCGGGACTTTCCGGAGAGGCGCTCGCCTTCGCGCAGGAAGAGCTTGCCTCGCTCTCGCGCCGCACGCAGTTGATCTACGCGGCGATCGTGCTTGCCGTGACCTGCGCGCTTTTCGTATGCGTGTTGATAGCGATTGCTTTTATCGATGCCTTTCTGAAAGTGAACCTTGCTCACGCGATCGGTGCGCTGTTTGTGCTGGCAATGGTCGCGCTGATTAGCTCTCTGGTCGTCTTCTTGCGCGAGATCTTTCTCGCTGTCACCACCGCCCGCCGCGCAATGCGCCGTCGAGCCGGAGATTTGAAGGAGTGAACCAGCCGGACCTCAAACAGCCCGCGGCGAGCACAAGGCGCGCCGTCTGCCTGTGGCCGCTGTCGCTGCCGCCGGCGGCGCCCAGTCTTGGCGCGCTTGGAAACACGCGTGGATACTGGAGGAAATGGTGGGCGATACTGGGATCGAACCAGTGACTTCCACCGTGTGAAGGTGGCACTCTACCGCTGAGTTAACCGCCCGGCCGAGAGTGCGGATTTAATCACATTCGCGCGCCCTGGGTCAATTCGAAGGGGGCCATATTCCAGTAGAATGCCAGCTTTCCGCAGCAGCCTCCCATGATACGCACCCGTTTCGCTCCCAGTCCCACCGGTTACCTGCATGTAGGCGGCGCCCGCACCGCGCTGTTCTCCTGGGCCTACGCGCGCAAACACGGCGGCAAGTTCGTGCTGCGCATCGAGGATACGGACCTCGAGCGCTCCACCGAAGCGTCCGTGAACGCGATCATCGACGGCATGAAATGGCTCGGCCTCGACTGGGACGAGGGGCCGTACCGGCAGATGCAGCGTCTCGAGCGCTACCGCGAAGTGGCGGAGCAGCTGCTGCGTGCGGACAAAGCCTACTGGTGCTACGCGAGCAAGGAAGAACTCGAGCAGATGCGCGAACAGCAGCGCGCGCACGGCGCGAAGCCGCGCTACGACGGGCGCTGGCGTCCGGAGAACGCGAAAGCGGCCGGCCTGAAGCCGCCGGCAGGCGTTGCGCCGGTGCTGCGCTTTCGTAATCCGGACGAAGGCGCGGTGACCTTCATCGACCTGGTGAAAGGCCCGATCACCGTCGCCAACGGCGAGCTCGACGATCTGGTGATCCTGCGTGCCGACGGCGTGCCCACCTACAATTTCGGCGTCGTTGTGGACGACCTGGACATGGGCATCACCCATGTCATCCGCGGCGACGATCACGTCAACAACACGCCGCGCCAGGTGAATATCTTCCAGGCGCTGGGCGCGCCGCTGCCGCAGTTCGCGCACGCACCGATGATCCTGGGCGCCGACGGCGAGCGCCTGTCCAAGCGCCACGGCGCGGTGTCGGTGATGCAGTATCCGCAGGACGGCTATCTGCCCGAGGCGCTGTTCAACTACCTAGCGCGCCTGGGCTGGAGTCACGGCGACGCCGAGAAGTTCACGCGCGAGCAGTTCGTCGAATGGTTCGACCTTGCGCATGTGAGCAAATCGACCGCTCAGTTCGACATGGCCAAGCTGGCCTGGCTCAACCACGAATACATCAAGGAAGCGGACCCCGGGCGCCTGGCCGAACTGGTGGCGCCGCGCATAGCGCGCGACGGCGGCACGCTCGACGATGGCCCGGCGCTGGTGGAAGTGGTGAAACTGGTCAAGGACCGCGCCACCACGCTGGAGCACATGGCCGAGGCGGCGATGATGTTCTACAAGCGAATCGAACCGAGCAAGGCGCTCATCGCCGAGCACCTCACGCCGGAGGTCATGCCCGCCCTGCGCGCGCTGGCGGGCAGCCTGGAGCGGGTCGAGTGGCAGCGGCTGAAACTGAACGAGGCGGTGAAGGCCGTGGTCGGGAAATTCGGCCACAAAATGCCCAAGATCGCCATGCCGCTGCGGGTGATGCTGCTCGGGCAGACGCAGACGCCGTCGATCGACGCGGTGCTGGAACTGCTCGGGCGCGACACCGTGCTTTCGCGGCTGCAACCCTATCTTGTGGAAAGCTAATCCGCCTTTACAGTGGGCCGCGCAAACCGGTATAATTCGCGCCTTTCGTGGGGGTATAGCTCAGCTGGGAGAGCGCTTGCATGGCATGCAAGAGGTCAGCGGTTCGATCCCGCTTACCTCCACCAAACCGACCAGGCCCATCTGGTTATCACCAAGCCCTTTAGTCCCCATCGTCTAGAGGCCTAGGACATCACCCTTTCACGGTGAGTACAGGGGTTCGAATCCCCTTGGGGACGCCACTCCACCTTCAGGTGGTGGATTCTGCATAAGTCGTTGATGGCATGGCGGATATAACTCCGCCTCGCTACACAAAGTTGCACACATTTACGCAACTTTGGAGGCCATCATGGCAAAGAAAGTGGATTTCCTCGTATCCCGCAAGAACGGCAGCTACGCGTTCCGCTGCCGTTATCCCCTGGACCTCGCCCACCTGTTCGCGGACCCGTTTCGCTGGGTGTCGCTTGAAACCCGCAGCGTCGTCCAAGCGAAGGTGCTCGTCCGCGCAAATGCGGCCGACTTTGACCGGAAATGGAGTGCCTACGCGCCGATTCCAGGCTCGCGAAGGACCGGTTGCTTTGCGAAGCGGATATCCCCGCCCTTGCCGAACGCTTCGCCGCCTCAGCCCTGCATACCGACGAAATGAAACGTTGCGAGGGCCTGAGCGAAACGGAGTGGTAGGAGCAGGGCGCGCTCATCGAAACGGCGCTTAAGGGCGGGAAATGGAGTTGCCAGCGTGCGTTTCATCTCCTCGTACCTTTCCCTGGTAATCTCGCCGCTAGCGTATCGGTGGACCAATATCTCGCGCGGTGTTTCGCGACCATCCCACTGCCATCGTCCCTTGGCGTGATTGCGGACAACCTGTTCGTCTCGGCAATTCATCCGATGCAATTCCCAGAAATAGGTGTATTGTTTCTATGAATAATGCCGTCGTGATAAATGAGCCATCATGAGCAAGCGAGTAATACTCGAAGCTTCCCTCGCAATGGCGGAGGCAGACTGGCGAAAAGCAAAGGACGAATGGAGTAAAGCCTATGCCAATTGGTCTGCGGCGTATGGTAAGAGGCGGAATCCTGATGCCGACCTTTTCGCCCTTGCTCGGACAGTCGCTGACCTGTGCAAAGCCGAGTTGTCGAGGGCAGATGCTAATTTGAGCAAAGCAACAGCCGAGCTGGCAAGGCTAAAGGCAGCCTTGGCTGCGCTGAACCGCACACAGAATCGGAAATAGGAAATCGCGTGCAACGCCTGAAGATTACCGTCACGCAGAATCGGATGCAGCGAATAGATGTAAAAGCGAGTCAGTGCAGCGCGCCAAGGCCACTCTCGACATGCTCGACTG
>DATKUQ010000478.1:0-13725 GCA_035530495.1 Burkholderiales bacterium | reverse complement strand
TTCGTTCAGCCATAACAAGGCATGTACCATTTACATTTTTCGGACGTAGAGAACTCGAGCAGTCTAACACTGCAGGTGTTCTCCTTTGGCTGCAAGACGAGCTGCCGCCGGTGACCGCATCAGAGAGGGCGCCTACCGGCCCTTGTGGATCGGGTGCGGCCGGATACCGAGTTTCCGCAGTCGAAGCAATACCTGACTTTGGCGGCATCGGTACCGGATCGCCGCCTGTCACGTCGACAGAGATTCACGCGTTGGCGCCGGCCACAGCAATGTGCCGGTAGCCTGGCCCCTCCAAGAGTTCCTATGAACGCCCTGCCTGGGCTCTTTGGCCTAATGGCTTAGATAAGCCTTGTTTGACCAATCGCACAGCGCCCTCAACACAGGACGGCTAGAGTTCTTTGCACGGCAACCTGGCGGTGGTGGCCCGAACAAACCGGCATTTCCTCGAGACGCATGGGATTTGTGGTGCTGTTTTTGGGCTGAGCGGAGTGGAAGTCGCGGTCCCAATTGTCTTGATCGCGACTTTTCCGGGCCAGGCGATGTGTCGGACGACCCCTATCAATCAGGAGAGACATTATGGGTGAAGGAAAGCAAAAGCTCGTGCTTATGGTGACACATGGACCCGAGAATCCGGAGCTGGCGACCATTCCGTTCGTGATGGCGACGACTGCACTTGCTTCGGACATTGACGTGCTCATGGGTTTTCAGGGTAACGGCGTCTTTCTCGCGATGAAAGGCATGGCTGAACACGTAGCGGCTCATGGCTTCCCGCCGATCAAGGATTTG
Organism: Burkholderiales bacterium; assembly: GCA_035530495.1. Taxonomy (GTDB): domain Bacteria; phylum Pseudomonadota; class Gammaproteobacteria; order Burkholderiales; family SG8-39; genus 2-12-FULL-64-23. Next base: position 12,939 of record DATKUQ010000478.1, on the reverse strand, counting down.
GTGCAAGGTTACCTGGAAGCCGGCGGGAAGATGTATGTGTGCGGGCCGTGTGTGGGTTCGCGCATGATCACGCCGCAGGAGCTCGTCGAGGGCGCAACGGTTGTGGGAGCAGCTACCTTCGTGGCAGAGTGCGTTTCAGCGACAAATGTCCTAGTTTATTGAAGTTCAAATCGGGCGCGCCGACGGTCAGCTTTTGCTAAGGGTTGTGGGACGCCTGCCCTATCTGGGGACCTAGCAAAGCACCGAGGGCAGGCGTCCGACAACCCGTAACAGGTGCGGCCGGTTTAGCTATCTGCGGCGACCGACTGCTCATAGGAAAATTTGAGACATCACAGCGAGTGCGTGCTGGCGTGACCCTCTGGCGCAGCCCGTTCGGTCAGGCGGCAGCCACTGCCACTGACGTTATTTGTTCTTACCCTTGCGCCGCTGGCCGTGACTCTGCTTTGCTTCGGCCGGCGCGCGCTCTTCCGGCTCTCCGCGCGCGCGCGCGCGACCCGGACGAAACTGCTGCGTGTCCTCGTAATAGCGCTCGGCCTCGTTCTCCGGCGTCCAGCCGGGCACCCCCAGGATAGGCAGCGGCGCGTAGTCGTCGGTCGCAGCTAGCGAACGCATGTCGGCGAAGGCGCGTGCGAGCTGGGCGTCGAGGGAAGCGAGCTGCTGCGGCAGCGGTCGCTCGAGCTCCTTCGCCGAAATGTCGACGATGATGCTCTTGGCGGTCACGCCCTTGTAGGGCGCGAGCGCCTTCTCGTACAGGGCATGGCCGAACAGGTGAAAGCGCATGCCCCGAACCACGTCTTCGCGCCGGTTCCAGAACAGCTCTTTCCATTGAAAGCCGGTAAGCAGTTGCGCCAGCTCGGGGTCGCTCGAGGCGACGATCACGCCGGATTCGTCGAACAGCGTCAGTGCATCGCGCACTGAGCCGCGTGCCTCGCCGCCTTCGCGCGCCTGCATTTCGCGGTAATGGTGGCGGTTGATTGCGGCCTTGGTCTTGGGGAAGCTGATCCACACCAGCGCATTGAACAGGTCGTGCCAGTTGCGGTTGCGCGTCAGCACCTTGCCGTAGGCGAATACGCGCTTCTCGTACGGCTCGCCTGTCTTCGCCTCCTGCGGCACGAATTCGACCGGCTCGCCGCCGCCGCTCACCACCTCGCGCTCCTCGCACAGGCGATTGAGCTCCGCCAGCGTGGGGAAATGGTCCTCCGGCAGGCGTTCGATCAAAGGCGCGAGCGTCGCGAACATGGGCGAAGCCAGCAATTGCCAGCGGTCCCAGACAGGTGCGGCAGAGCTGGCCATGGCGACGCTCCAGCCTACTGCAGGCGCCAGGCGAGGGGCTCGCCCGCGCGCAGCGGCACCAGCTCGTCTTCGCCCAGGGCGAGTGAAGATTGCACCTGCCAGCGTTCGCGCCGCAGCGTGATCGTCCCGGTGTTGCGCGGCAGGCCGTAAAAATCCGCGCCGTGGAAGCTGGCGAAGCCCTCGAATCGGTCCAGCGCGCCGGCCGCCTCGAACGCCTCGGCGTAGAGCTCGATCGCCGCGTGCGCGCTGTAGATGCCCGCGTGGCCGCACGCCGCCTCCTTGTCGCGGCGCGCATGCGGCGCGCTGTCGGTGCCCAGAAAAAACTTGGGGCTGCCCCCGGTTGCGGCCTGGACCAGCGCCCGGCGGTGCGTTTCGCGCTTGAGCAGTGGCAGGCAGTAGTGATGCGGGCGGATGCCGCCGGCGAACATCGCATTGCGGTTCAGCAGCAGGTGGTGCGCGGTGATGGTGGCGGCGACGCTGGCCGGCGCCGCGGTCACGTACGCGGCCGCCTCGCGCGTGGTGATATGCTCGAGCACCAGCCGCAGGCCGGCAAACCGTCGCGTGATCTGCGGCAGCACGGTGTCGAGAAACACCGCCTCGCGGTCGAACGCATCCACTTCCGGGTCGGTGACTTCGCCGTGCAGCAGCAGCGGCAGCTCCGTCTTTTCCAGGGCCTCGAGCGCGCGGAAGCAATGCTCGAGGCGGGTCACGCCGGAATCGGCGTTCGTCGTGGCCCCGGCCGGGTAGTACTTCACCGCCCGTACCACGCCGCTCGCCTGCGCCAGCGCGATTTCCTCCGGCGTGGTGTTGTCGGTGAGATACAGCGTCATCAGCGGCTCGAAGCGCGAATCCGCCGGCAGCGCGGCCAGAATGCGTTCGCGGTAGGCCCGGGCCAGCGCCACCGTGGTCACCGGCGGCTTCAGATTCGGCATGACAATGGCGCGCGCGAACTGTCTGGCGCTGTGCGGCAGCACCGCGGCGAGTGCTGCGCCGTCGCGCAAATGCAGGTGCCAGTCGTCGGGTCGGGTCAGCGTGAGGACCTGGAGGATAGGAGTCGGCATGGCAGGCGCAATTATACGCGCTGCCCCTGCCCAAGATCAGCTGTCGCTTTCGGCCTCGGTAGCGCGCAGCGCAAGCGCGCGCGCGTACAACTCGTTCTTGCGCGCGCCGGTGATCGCGGCGGCGAGCGCGGCTGATTGCTTGAGCGGCAGCTCTGCCAGCAGCAGACGCAGCACCCGCTCGGCCTCTGCCGGCAGGCCTTCCTGCGCCGCGGCTTGCGCGCCCGAGACGAGCAGCACGAACTCTCCGCGCAGCCGATTGGCGTCAGCCGCGAGCCAGGCTCCGGCCTGGTCCAGCCGGCAGCGGTGGATAGTCTCGAACAGCTTGGTCAGCTCGCGCGCGATCACAATGTCGCGCTCGCCGCCGAGAATTTCAGCCAGGTCGGCCACGCACTCGGCCACGCGGTGCGGCGCCTCGTAGAACACCAGTGCATAAGGCAGCTCGCGCAGCGCTTCCAGCGCCGTGCGCCGCGCCGCCGGCCTGACCGGCAGGAAGCCGTAGAACAGGAAGTGCGGTGCCGCCAAGCCGGCCGCCGATAGGGCGGCGATGGCTGCGTTGGCGCCGGGGATCGGACATACGGCTACACCCGCCTCCCGTGCCTGGGCCACCAACAGGGCGCCCGGATCCGAGATCCCGGGCGTTCCCGCGTCGCTTACCAGGGCGATGGTTTCGCCCGCTTGTATCCGCGCGACCAGTTCTGCCGCGCGCCGCATTTCGTTGTGTTCGTGCAGCGCGACCAGCTTGGCCGCTATGCCGTGGTGTGCGAGCAGGTGTCCCGTAGTGCGCGTGTCCTCGGCAGCGACCAGGTCCGCCTGCGCCAGCACCGCGAGCGCGCGCGCGCTGATGTCGCCCAGGTTCCCAATCGGCGTGGCGACGACATATAATTTCCCCGCACCCTCCGAGGCTTGCCCCTCATGGCCATGCCGTTCCTGTTGCGCGCCGCGCTTTGCGTCTTTGCCGTGTTGCCCCATGGCAGGGGATTGTGCGTTGCGGCCGGCAATGAAGCAAGCGCCGGCTGCGCGCGGCCGGTCGCGGACGCCGGCCGGTGAGGACCGGGGCACAGGCGGGCGGCAAGCTGGCCGAAACGCTGGCCGCGGATTATCTGCAGGCTCGCGGCCTGCGCTTGCTGGAGCGCAACTACCGCTGCCGCCTCGGAGAAATCGATCTGATCCTGGCCGACGGGCCCGTCCTGGTGTTCGTCGAAGTGAGGTTGCGGCGCAATCCCGGCTACGGCGGCGCCGCGGCCAGCATTACCGCCGCCAAGCGGCAACGCATTCTACGGGCCGCGCGTCACTATCTCTCCGGCAAAGCGGAACCTGCGTGCCGCTTCGATGTCGTATTACTCGATTCACTGGCGCAGGACCGTATCGAATGGATCAAGGATGCTTTCGGTGAATGAAGGCTTTTTTCCCGCGCCGGCGTCCAAGTGCCGACACACCCGGAGCCATGGCATAGCATGCGCACAAGCTTCGGGGTCCGGATCGAGTAAGGTAGAATGGCCGTTTCGGATTTTACGGAGCATAGATGGATCTCGTTGCGCGCGTCAGTCAGCATTTCGCCGACAGCATCCAGACCAAGCAGAAGTCTGCCGATCTGCTGGCCGCGCCGATTGCGCAGGCGGCCGAACTGATGGTGAAGTGCCTGCTCGCCAACGGCAAGATTCTCTCCTGCGGCAACGGCGGCTCCGCCGCGGACTCGCAGCACTTTGCCGCGGAGCTGCTCGGGCGCTTCGAACGCGAGCGACCGGGTCTGGCGGCGATCGCCCTTACCACCGATACTTCGACGCTGACCGCGATTGCGAACGACTACGATTACGAGCAGATTTTCTCCAAGCAGGTGCAGGCGCTGGGGCAGACAGGCGACGTGCTGCTCGCGATCTCCACCAGCGGCTATTCGAAGAACGTCATCGCCGCGATTCACGCCGCGCACGAGCGCGACATGCAGGTAGTGGCGCTGACGGGCAAAAGCGGCGGCAAGATCGCCGGCCTTGTGGCCAATGAGGATGTGCACATCTGCGTGCCATCGGACAGGACTGCGCGCATCCAGGAAGTGCATCTGCTCACGCTGCACTGCCTGTGCGACGCCATCGACACCTTGTTACTAGGAGCTGAATCATGATTGAATCGATCAAGGCGTTTCCCCGGTTGCGCTCGCTGGCCCTGCTCCTTCTGCTCGGCCTGGTACCGCTGTTGCAGGGCTGCTTCCCGATGGCGGTGGTCGGCGCGGGCGCCGTGGCCGTGAGCGCCGCCGACCGGCGCACGCTGGGCGCGCAGGCCGAGGACCAGGAAATCGAACTGCGCGGCGACAGCCGCATCGGCGATGCCCTCGGCGACAAGGCGCACATCAACGTCACCAGCTACAACCGCAACGTTCTCCTGACCGGCGAGGCGATCGACACCGCCTCCAGAGCGCAGGCCGAAAGCATCGTGCGCGAGCTTCCCAACGTGCGCGGCGTGGTCAATGCGATCCAGATTTCCGGGGTGAGTTCTTATACCTCGCGCGCCAACGACAGCTACCTCACGTCCAAGGTCAAGGCGCGCTTCATCGACAACGGCGGCAAATTCTCGGCCAATCATGTCAAGGTAGTGACCGAAGACGGCGTGGTCTACCTGCTGGGACTGGTCACGCACAAGGAGGCCGATGCGGCGGTGGAAATCGCGCGCACCACAGGCGGCGTACAAAAAGTAGTGCGCGTGTTCGAGTACATCGACACCCCGCCCAAGTGACGGCCGGCGCGTGAGTCCGGAATTCGAGTCGAAGCTGTGCGCGCCGGCGCAGCTTGGGCGCCGCATTGCGGCCCTTCCCCGACCGCTGGTATTCACCAACGGCGTATTCGACATCCTGCACCGCGGCCACGTCACCTATCTTGCGCAGGCGCGCGCGCTTGGCGCGAGCCTCGTCGTGGCCGTCAATAGCGACCTTTCGGCGCGCCGTCTCGGCAAGGGAGAGGACCGTCCGATCAACCCGCTCGAGGACCGCATGGCTGTGCTCGCCGCTTTGCAGGCGGTGGACCTGGTCACCTGCTTCGATGAAGACACGCCGCTGACCCTGATCCTCGACTGCCGGCCGGACGTGCTGGTGAAAGGCGGCGACTGGAAGCCCGAGGCCATCGTCGGCGCGAAGGAAGTCGTCTCCTGGGGCGGAGCGGTGCATTCGATCCCGTTCCAGTTCGAGCGCTCGACCAGCGCGACCCTGAACAAAATACGGGGACTTTAGCCCCCGCAGCAATCCGCGGCGAAACACCGGCGGCGAAAACAGATTCCCCCGCGCGTTAGCGGTTGTGTTCGCGCATCAGCCGCGCAGTCTCGGCGGCGACGCCGTCGCCGCCCGACTCCAGATCGCGCTCAATGCGTTCGCGCTCTGCCGCATTCTTGTCCTGTGACAGCTTGTAACGCGCGTCGATCCGCGTCACGACGAGAGAGAAGGAAACGATGGCGCCTAGCTTCGCATCGAGATAGCTTTCGGGCAGCTCGGCCATCTGTGCGAGGTATCCGGGGTCGTGCTGGCGGATGAGCTTCTGCTGCAATTCCATCTTGGCCGCGCGCTCCTCGATCAGCACCGGCCGACCGTATGCATGCACCGCGACATAGTTCCAGGTGGGCACGTTCTGCCGGCTGTCGTAGTGCCGCGGCGAAACATAAGCGTGCGGCTGCATGAATATCACCAGGGCGTCGCCTCCGGCGGCGAAGTCGCGCCATTGCGGATTGGCGCGTGCCATGTGCGCAAGCAGCGTGATGCGGCCCTCCTCCTCCTCGATCACGAAGGGCAGGTGCGTGGCCATCAGCCCGCCCGGGCCGCAGGTCGCCAGCGCAGCGAAGGAATAAGCGCGCATGTACGCGAGCAGCGCCGCGCGGTCTTCGTTTTGATTATGCTTGGGTACGTACATTGCCGCCGCTATCCTTTCTTGTCGTCTGCGCGGCATGCGTGCAGCTCGCTGCCGGAAAAGCCTTGTTTGAGTTCGTTCAGCTTCGCCACCACTGCCGGACTGGCATCGTGCACCTGGAAATAGGTCTTTTCCGGCGGTGTCTCGTGTGCGCCGACGATAGCGCTCCTAACGCCCTTGGCGCGCAACGCGTCCAGGCGCGCCTTGGCCGCATCCTCGGTCTTGAACACGCCGAGGGAAATCGCGTTACGCCATTTCGGATCGTCGGACACGACGAAATAGTCCTGCACACCCAAATGCTTCAGTTCGCCCGCCTTCTCCATCGCCGCCTTGCGGCTGGCAAGCGGTGGCATGTAAACCCAGAAACCGGAGACGTCCTCCTGCGTGCGCTGAGTCAGCCTGGCGCCGAGCGCCAAGGGCGCCAGCGCCTGCTGCGCGCGCGCCACATCGGCGCCGGCGAATGCGCCCCATTCGAGGCAGACCGCGACCAGTTTCGGCGGCTCTGGCTTGCGCATCAGTGCGCTCGCCTGTTCGGGCCGGAGCAGCTGGATTTTTTCGCGATTGAGCTGCTGGTTGATAATCTGCGCGTCGCCGCCGGCCTGGGCGCCGGAATCGAACCAGGCATAAGCGAAGAACAGCGCGTTGGCCAGCGCCAGGACGAAAAACAAGGTGCGCATCAATCAAGCCTTTTGCATGCTGGCCAGCCCTGTGAGCGCCTCGCGCTCGAGCGCCTGGCTGATGCAGTGCAGTCCCTCGAGCACCAGGTTGTCGTGATAGCGAAACACGATGGCAAGGTGCGGCGTCAGCGCCCTGGCCGCCCCGCCCGAGACCAGACAAAGCAGCTCCGGATGATCGCGCCGGTACAGATCGTAGATGCGTTCCACCGCCCCTGCCTGCGCGTGCTGGCAGCCGCTGACTATGGCGTCAACGGTCTGCACCGGGTACTCCGTATATACGCCGTCGGCATCGGGCAGCGCCGCGGTTTTTTCGTGCAGCGAGCGCAGCATGGTACCGACGCCCGGCATGATGCATCCCCCGACGAACTGGCCCTGCGCCGTGAGCAAGTCGATAGTGGTGGCGGTGCCGCAGCACACTACCAGCACCGGGCGCGCGCCGTGCAGCGCGCGCGCGCCGATCAGCGCAGCCCAGCGATCGCTGCCCAGTTGCGCCGGGTTGCGATAGCCGTTCTTCACCCCGCATTGCTCGTCCGCCGCGCTCACCCAGTAAGGCGGAGGCGCGTCGGGCCAGATTTCGAGCAGGCGCAGCATGCTCGCGCGCACGCGTGTGCCGGCAACGTTTGAAATCACGATTTGCGCCGGTGCCGGATGCCTGCGCAGCTGTGCCGCCAATGCCGGAATTTCCTCCAGCAGCGCGTGGCCGGACTCGAGACAGCTCACGTGCGCCGGCTCGTCCAAATTCGCCTTGTAGCGGCCCCACTTGACGAAGGTATTGCCGATGTCGACCAGCAGCTTGTATGGCTCGTTCATGTTGGCGGCGGAAAATAATGGCTAGGGAAACTCCGATACCGATCCTGACGCAGTCAGAGCTTCCTCGGCCCTGGGGAACCCACAAGGGGGCCTCGCCCCCTTGTTCACATCATGTCTAATTCTACGGTGAAACGGGCCTAAATGGCATCCAAGGGATAAATCGGCCGAGCAAGCTTGCGGTAGCGATAGGTCGACAGGTCGGCATTGGTGACGCCGGCGCCGGCGCATTCGACGATATGCGCGGCGATCGGCCTGAAGCCGGCGCGGTAGTGGATGCGCGACTTCAGCATGATGAAGCGCTTTTTCGTCGGCTCGATACCGCAGTGGCGAAAAATCACCAAGTCGAAAGGCTCGTGGTGGCGCTCGGTGACGACGATCTGCGCGCGTCCCGTGTCGAGTACCGCGCTGCGCCCGAGATGGCTTTTCAGGCCGGTGTACATCGGCCCGGTGAACACGATTTCGCCGTCGGTGATGTTGCGCACGCGGCCCGCGAGTTCGAGCGGCCGGCCCGCGAGGCCGATCGACGGCATGTCGGTCTTGCCGCCGAGCAGGAGCTTGACGTTGCTGCCGATGCCGGCCTCGACCATCTGTGCCACCGCCTGCGGATCGCGTATCGGCGCGATGGCGACATCGTCCAGGTTCTGCCTGAGTATCTCCTCCACTACCAGCATCACGTCCTGGGCACCGCCCGAACCGCAATTGTCGCAGTGATCGATCAGCAGGACCGGGCCCTGGTTGCTGCCCGCGCCGAGCCCGCGCGCCCGCGCCACGGACTGCGCCAGCGGCTCGGGATGGAACACGTACTCGGCGCGCCGATCCCAGGCTATGGCGAGCATGCGATCGCATACTTGCTGCGCCGCCGCCTGCCCGCCTCCGTCGCCGAGCGCATCGGCCACGACCACGGCGGAAACACCGGTGTAAGGCGTGTCGGCATGGGGAAAACCGGGCAGCAGTGTCGCCGCCAGTACCCGACCGGATTTCTCCATGGCGCGCGCGTAGTCCAGAATTTCGCCCGACGGCCCATCCTCCGGCGCATGGCGCATCACCGAGGAAACCAGCGGCAACCAGCCCCAGGCGATCACCGGCTGCAACTTCCCCCGGAGCGATCTCGCCAGGATATCGCCGGCGAGCAGGCCCGCCTCGTACATGTCGACATGCGGATAGGTCTTGTAGCCGGTAATCACGCTGGCGTTGGCGACGATCTTGGGCGACAGGTTGGTGTGGTAGTCGAAGGTCACCGCGATCGGCAGACCGGGGCGTATGCGGCGCAAACGGCTCAGGATTTCGCCTTCGGCATCGTCGCAGCCCTCGACCACCATGGCACCGTGCAGATCGAGAAAGCAGGCGTCGCAGCCCGCGCGCACCGCCTCCTCCAGCGGTTGCAGCAGGGCTTCGAACGTCGCATGCGTCGCCGCGTTCGACGGCCAGGACTCGGCGGCGATCGGTGTGACCGCCTCGGCGCCTTCGCGCCGGGCGATGTCCAGAAATGCCGCGAACGGGGTGTTGGAGCCGGCGAACGCCTGCCGCGCGTCCTCGCCGTAACTCGGCCCGCTGCCGTGGCCGAACGCCGACAGAGGCGTCGCGATCGGCGAAAACGTATTGGTTTCGTGCTTGATCAGCGCGATGACAAAGCGTCGGGTCATCGTTTTCTCTTCAATCCAAAGGAAAGGATACCTGCCCTCACGCCCCCCGCGTCGGAGGCTGATTCGGCTATTCTGAAACGGCCTCTTTAGGGATTCTCCGGGACATCGCCACCTTGCCCGATCAGCAGCGCGGCATTCTTCCGCCATGCCGGCAGCGCCGGCCCGAGCAAGATTACCTTGAATCGGCGCGCAGCGACAACTCGCCGCTGACGCAGCGCTCCAGTCCGCGCGCCGTCTGCAGCAATAAGGCGCCGTCTTCGGCCACGCCCGCCGCCCTCCCCGCGACCGATTTACCCTCGCCCGAGGAAAGCGTGACCAGCCTGCCCTGGTGCGCATGGCGCGAGATCCATTCCTGCCGCAGCGGCGCGAATCCCAGCTCGGCAAACTGCTCCAGCACTTGCGCAAGCTCGATCAAGGTAGAGGCGAGCAGACGGTTGCGCGGCGGCAGCTGTGCGGCGATCGAGGCGAGGTCGGTCACCGGCTGCGCGATGGCATCGCGCAGACCGGGGCGCAGGCGCAGGTTGAGCCCGATGCCGATCACCGCCGCGCTCGGGCCCGCTGCATTGCCCTGCAGTTCGACGAGTATCCCGCCCAGCTTGCGCCCGGCGTGCAGCAAATCGTTGGGCCACTTCAGCTGCACGCCCTCGATCCCCTCGGATGCAAGCGCGCGCGCTACTGCCACGCCTGTCGCGAGCGAAAGGCCGGCGAGACCCGGTGCGCCCTGGCGAAAGCGCCACAGCAGGGAGAAGGTGAGGCTGCCGCCCAGGCCGGATTGCCAGCGGTTGCCGCGCCGGCCGCGCCCGGCGCTTTGCAGTTCGCAAACCAGCACGCTGCCCGAAACCGCGCCACCGCGCGCGCGCTCCAGCAGCAGCGTATTGGTTGAAACGCAGCTATCGACTACTTCCAGCGCAAAATGGCGCGCCTGCGCACTGAGCCGCCCGCGCACCGCGTCGGCGTCCAGGAGATCGTAGGCTTCGGCCAGACGATAGCCGCGCCCGCGCTTGCGCTCGAGCTCGAGTCCCAGCTGTTCGAGTTCGCGCAGCGCCAGTCTAACTTCGACGGGCGTGGCGTCCAGCTCGCGCGCCAGAACGGCGCCGGAACGCAGGTTCGCGTCTGCGAGCAGGCGCAACAAGGCGAAAGCCTTCGCGTGCATGGCTAGGCCGCAAATTCAAAATGGCGATACTAGCATGGGCCAGGCCGCGCCTTGGATTGTCGGCTTGGTGCTACCGCTGCTGCTGATCGTGCATATTGCTCTGGGCAGATCGCTCAAGCCGCGGTGACGATTTCCGCGATGGTATGCGCAAATCGTTGGTAGAGCGCGGTAAGCGTCCCTCCGCGACGGGAGCGCACGCCCTGTTGCGGTATTTTTCTTGATGATTGTCAATACCTTCGACGCATCGCTGCATAGAATCGGGCTAGGTGCAACGGACCGGGCTGGACCCAAGATGCAATAGGCAATAGGCGACTGAAAGCGCATGTCAGCGCCGGGTTTGCTGTAATATTGCCGTCAAAACAGCCACGGATAATGAGTGTTTTTCGAATTACTGCGTTATTTCCCTCAAGAGGAGTTCCATATGAAGATCAAGAAGCTTAGCCTTGCACTCGCCATGGCATGCGTGCTCGCCGCGGGCAGCGCCCAGGCCGCCACCGACATCCAGTTCTGGTACTCGAATACCGGCGCCATAGGCGACGAAATCAAATCGATCGTCAACCGATTCAACGAGTCGCAACCAGACTACAAGGTGGTTGCGGTCTACAAGGGCGGCTATGCCGAGTCGATGACCGCAGCGATCGCGGCCTACCGCGCCGGCAAGGCGCCCGATATCGTGCAGGTATTCGAAGTCGGTACGGCCACCATGATGGCGGGCGGGAAAGCGGTCAAGCCCGTGTGGCAGGTCATGGCGCAGGCGCATGAGAAGTTCAGCACCAAAGCCTATCTGCCCGCAGTTGCCAGCTATTACAGCGACACGCACGGACGGCTGGTGTCGATGCCGTTCAACAGCTCCACCCCGGTGTTCTTCTACAACAAGGATATGTTCAAGAAGGCCGGCCTGGATCCGAACAATCCGCCCAAGACCTGGGACGAAGTGCAGGCCGACGCGGAGAAGCTCAAGGACGCCGGCATCGCCTGTCCGTTCACCACCGCATGGCAATCCTGGGTGCAGTTGGAGGCGATGAGCGCCTGGCTCAATCAGCCGTTCGCAACGGAGAATAACGGCTTCGGCGGCCTCGGCGCCAAGCTCGAGTTCAACAACGAGGTGATCCTGCGCCATATCGCCAAGCTCTCCTCCTGGGTGAAGTCGGGCCTGTTTATCTACGCCGGGCGCAGCGGCGCGGCCGACGCAAAATTCACCAGCGGCGAATGCGCCATGTATACCGGCTCTTCCTCCGTCTATGGTCTCGCCAAGGGTGTTGGAAAAGTCGACTTTGGCGTGTCGCAGCTGCCCTACTATCCCGATGTCAAGGGAGCGCCTTATAACACCATCATCGGCGGCGCGAGCCTGTGGGTGATGGGCGGCAAGAAGCCGATCGAGTACAAGGGCGTGGCGAAATTCTTCACCTTCCTGTCCTCGCCGGAAATCCAGGCCGAGTGGCACCAAAAGACCGGCTATGTGCCGATCACCAAGGCCGCCTACGAGCTGAGCAAGAAGCAGGGCTACTATGAAAAGAACCCCGGCACCGATGTCGCCATCAAGCAACTGGAGAGAAACCCGACGGTGAACACCAAGGGCATACGCCTGGGCAATTTCCCGCAGATCCGTACCATCGACAACGAAGAGCTGGAAGCGGTGTGGTCGGGCAAGAAGGGACCGAAGGAGGCGCTGGACGACGCAGTCGCACGCGGCAACGCCGAGCTGCGCAAGTTCCAACGCGCCAACCCGGGAGCGCACTACTAAACCCCGACTCACCTAGCGTTTGACGAACGCCCCCCGTTTGGGGCGTTCGTCATTCAGCATGGAAAAGCGCGTACAGTTCCCCGTCGGCTGGCTGCCCTATGCGTTGGTGGCGCCCCAGATCGCCATCACCATCGTATTTTTCGTCTGGCCCGCCGGGCAGGCAATGTGGCAATCCATGCTGGTGCAGAACGCCTTCGGCACCAACACCGAATTCGTCTGGTTCGAAAACTTCAAGACGCTGTTCGCCGACCCGACCTACCTCGGCTCGTTCAAGGTTACCGCGGTGTTCTCGGGTCTGGTCGCCATCCTATCCTTCGGCATCGCGCTGGTACTCGCCTCGGCCTGCGACCATGTGATGCGCGGCGCCAAAGTGTATCAGACCCTGCTCATCTGGCCGCAGGCGGTGGCACCGGCGATCGCTGCGGTGCTCTGGGCCTTTCTGTTCAGCCCGGGCATAGGCATCATCGGTTACGGGTTAAACCTTTTAGGATACAACTGGAATTACATGCTCAATAGCGGCCAAGCCATGACCTTGATCGTCATCGCTTCCGTGTGGAATCGGGTGCCTTACAATTTCCTGTTTTTCGTCGCCGCCCTGCAGTCGATTCCGAAATCGATGATCGAGGCCGCCGCCATTGACGGCGCGGGGCCGCTGAAGCGCTTTTTGACCATCTCCT
>DATKUQ010000477.1:0-3575 GCA_035530495.1 Burkholderiales bacterium | reverse complement strand
CTGGCCGACATCGCGCAATTGCCGCTGTGGGCGGTGGAAATCCCAGAGTCCGCGCAAAAACTGGCCGAGGCGTTCTGGCCCGGCCCGCTCACCCTGGTGCTGAAGCGTGCGCCGGGCGTACCCGATTGTGTCACCGGTGGGCAGGACACGGTGGGACTGCGTATTCCCGGGCATCCCTTGGCGCTCGAACTGTTGCACGCATTCACCGGTGAGGCGGGGGGGCGTCGCTACAGCGGCGTGGCCGCACCCTCGGCCAACAAATTCGGCCGCATCAGCCCGACCACTGCCGAGCACGTGCGCGCAGAACTCGGCGCAGCGGTGGATGCGGTGCTCGACGGCGGCGATTGCGAGGTCGGCATCGAGTCCACCATTATTGATATGTCGCACGGGAAGCCGGTGCTGTTGCGCCCCGGGCAGATCACGCCTGCGCAGATCGCTGCGGTTCTGGGCGCGGAAGTCGAGGCGCCCGACGCCGCCGCGCCGCGCGCGCCGGGTGCCCTGGACAGCCACTACGCGCCGCGCACGCCGCTGTATTTGGTGCCCGCGGCAGAACTGCCGGCGCGGCTGGCTGCGCATCGCGGACAGAAAGTTGCCGTGCTTGCGCGTGCGGAGGCGCCTTCGGGCTTGAAAGACGTCTACTGGCAGGCGGCGCCGCGCGCGGTGGCGGGCTATGCGCACGAGCTGTATGCGAGCCTGCGCCGCCTCGACGATCTGGGATGCGAGCTGATCCTGGTCGAGGCGCCACCCGCAGTGCCGGGCTGGCAGGGCGTGAACGACCGGCTCAGACGGGCGTCGTCAAACTAGCGACCTCGGTAACTAGTGTCCCGAGTCGTTGGTTCGTTGAATAAATGGCTGACGCGAAAACGAAGGTTGAAGCAGAAAAGCGGCGAAATCGGCGCCAGACAAGGCGCAAAGCGCAGCAAGCTTGGACACGTTGCGAGCATTTGCAACGCCGTATGGCGTCGATTCTCGACGTCTTTTCTTCAGCGAATTAGCGACTCGGGACACTAGGCAGCGGCTGCAGCTCTATTGACTTTCCGGTCGAGCAGGCACGCAAAGCTGTCGAGCGAGATCAGGTGGGCGTAGACGCGCCCCATCACGCCTTTCTTGATCAGGTTCTTGTGCTGGCTGGCGTTGAGCACCGCCAGTTTCTTCTCCTCCACGCGGTACATGCCGGTCAGATTCATCGCCGCGCCGCCCTTGGGCTGTGCCTGCATTGCGAAAGGCTCGAGCAGCGCGTAATCGGCGAGAATGCCGGACATCTCCCGGCTGCGCTCCAGGTCTGCCTCGTATTCCTGCAGCAGCTTTTCGATCGGCACCCACTTCGGCAGCGCTTTGCCCTCGGCATCGAACAGGGGTTCGCCCTGCTCGTCGAGGTAGGCTTTTTCGACGCAGATAAGGCGGTCCGCCTGCTCCACCTTGTCGAGGTTTACCCGGGCCATGCAGAAGGGATGGCGCCGCACGTAGGCCGGCAGGTAGACGCTGCGGTCCCAAGCGCCGTCGGCGAGAAACAGGTTCTCGCCGTTGGCGAGGCCCAGCACAGCCACAGGCGCGTAGGTCTGGCCATTGTCGCCGCTGGTAAATACCAGAGGGTAGTCGCGGCAGGCCGGCGAAAACTCGCTGTAACTGATCGGGACAGCGTTGAGGTTGGAGCAGAACTCAGGCACCGTACCGGGCGCGGGCAGACTCACCCTGTTGTCCTTGTGCAGCGCTACGATTTCCTTGTAGCCGAAAGGCGGGCTGATCTGCATGCGCGCTCCGGGTAGAGGGGGGATTCGGATAGGGATACAGACGCATCATATCGCCCCCCGGTCGCCGGCAACAAGCGGGCAACAAGGGGGCGCATTGTCGCCGCGCCGGAATAGGGCTAAAATCCGCACCTTCGTGGGGTGGTAGCTCAGCTGGGAGAGCGCCGCGTTCGCAATGCGGAGGTCGGGAGTTCGATCCTCCTCCACTCCACCATTTCATCCTCCAGCGTCGTCCGACGCAATCCAAGCAAGCAGACCGCCGAGAGCCTCTTGGTGACCAGGGTCAGAGGGATGCTTCAGCGCGGTATTTTCATTTGAAAATACCTTACATGTGTGGCGCGTCGGCGAAGTGGGTGCATCAACGCGCCCTAACAAGCTTGTTAGATTCCGCGGACGCGATCTGCTTCTAGTGCAATGGAAGTGGGCTAGCCGGGGCGGAAATGCGGGGCAATCGCGGCAAGCGTTGCCCTGCGCGGCAAGCAGAACCCCATAATGGGATTGATAGTCCCCAATGTGGGGAAGAGGAGACCTTTTTATGGCAGCTCTTGATGTTCCCCATATTAGGGACGATAATCCCCAATATGGGGAGCGATAAGTCGGTCTCAATTTCGGATGTCCTGTTTTCGGGGGTTCAGCAGCGGGTGCTTGGGTTGCTGTTCGGCCAGCCCGATCGCTCTTTCTACGCCAATGAAATCGCAAGGCTGGCGATGACCGGGCGCGGAGCGCTGGAGCGGGAATTGAAGCGAATGACCGCCTCGGGCTTGGTGACCATGACCATGATAGGCCGGCAGAAGCACTATCAGGCCAACCATAACTCGCCCATCTTCCAGGAACTCAGGGGAATCACGCTCAAGACCTTCGGCTTGTCCGATGTGTTGCGCGCCGCGCTGTCGCCGTACGCTGATGCGATTCTTTTCGCTTTCATCTACGGCTCGGTAGCCAAAGGCACGGATACGGCGGCCAGCGATATCGACGTGATGGTCGTTGCCGAAGGTCTGACTTATAGCCATCTTTTTGAGGCGCTGACGAAAGCAGAAGAAACGCTGGGCCGCAAGGTGAGCCCCACTCTTTACTCCGCGGAGGATTTCCGTAAGAAGACAGAGGGCGACAATCATTTCGTCGCCCGCGTTCTTAATCAGCCGAAAATTGTTCTCTTAGGAAACGAGGATGTCACCCGCTCAGGAACAGCTCCAGAACCTGCAAAAAGTCGGCAAGCTCAAAGCTGAACCGCCAAACCAGGCCGAGTTCGACGGACTGGTGAGGTCGGCGAAGCGCAAGTGAGGTCGGCGAAGCGCAAGTTGCCCGACGCCGAGAATCCTGCACTATCCCCAGACAGTCGCTTCATTCTCGCATACGACGCGGCCCATTCTCTCGCCCTGGCGGCCCTTCGCTGGTATAGCTTCCGTTCGGAGGCACGCTATATCGTTTTTCAGGTTCTGGGCCAAACGGTGTCCTTTCCGACAGCTAAGTGGCGATTCCTGGACGACTGCCACCAAAAACGAAATGCTGCGCTTTATGACGGTCAAAATTTTGATGACGAGCAGCTAATCAAGGAACTGATCGCGGTGAGCAAAGAACTACTGGTGGCAGTCGGGACTTTGGGACCAGTAGGCTCCTAATCCGAGAACATGCGGGCGGGACTGCCCAAGGCGCAGTACCTCGCCTTTACCCGCACGCCGCTGTTGGGGCGCGAGCGGAAGACCAATGCGTGGTTCGACGATTACGTGTCGGAATACAACTTCCAGCAGTCAATGGACGATGGCGCAACGGTGCCGCTGTTTTACGAGAAGCGCGGCATTCAACCGGGGCTGATGCCTTCACCCGTCC
>DATKUQ010000476.1:0-2551 GCA_035530495.1 Burkholderiales bacterium | reverse complement strand
GCTACAACATCCTGTTTCGCGACGACAAGTCCTACCCCTATCTGATGCTGAGCGGCCATGTGTACCCGCGCCTGGGTTTCCACCGCGGCGCGCTCGACGGGAAGAACCGCTATTTCGGGCCGTTTCCGCATGCCGGCGCGGTGCGCGAGAGCATCGCGCTGCTGCAAAAAATCTTCCGCCTGCGCACTTGCGAGGACTCCGTGTTCCAGAACCGCACGCGGCCCTGTCTGCTGCATCAGATCCGGCGCTGTTCTGCTCCCTGCGTGGGCCTGATCGATCGGGACAGCTATGCCGCGGACGCGAAGAACGCCGAACTGTTCCTACAGGGACGTGAAGACGACGTGCTGGAAGCTCTCGGGAAAAAAATGCAACAGGCGGCCGACTCGCAGCGCTACGAGCAGGCGGCGTTTTACCGCGATCAGATTCAGGCGCTATCGACGACGCAACAGAAGCAGTACGCCGAGAGCAGCACCGGCGGCGATGCCGATGTGATCGCCTGCGCCGAGGCTGGCGGCGCGGCCTGCGTCAACCTGGTGATGGTGCGCCAGGGGCGCCAGCTGGGCGACAAGAGTTTCTTCCCGCAAAATGCCGAGGACCGCACCGCTTCCGAGGTGCTGCAGGCTTTCCTCGCGCAGCATTACCTCAACCGGCAGCTGCCGCCGGTCATTGTGCTCGGGGCGGAGTTCGACGCGCAGGAGCTCGAAACCGCACTGGCGGAGCAGGCGGCACACCCTGTACTGCTGGTGACGCGGCCACAGGGGCAGCGTCGCGCCTGGCTCGAGATGGCGTGGAAAAACGCGCAACTTGCGCTCGCGCAGCGCCTGTCCCATGCGAGCAACCAGGAAGCTAGGCTCGCCGCCTTGCGCGAAGCCCTGGGATTGCCGGATACGGTGCAGCGCATCGAGTGCTTTGACATCAGCCATACCCAAGGCGAGGCGACGGTGGCCTCCTGCGTGGTCTACGACCGGTTCGATATGCGCAATTCCGAATACCGCCGCTACAACATCACCGACATCCAGGCGGGCGATGATTATGCCGCCATGCGCTCGGTGCTGCAGCGGCGCTACGAGAAGATTTCGCGCGGGGAGGGCGCCGTGCCGGACCTGATCCTGATCGATGGCGGCAAGGGCCAGGTGAAGGTGGCGAGGGAAGTGCTGGCCGAACTGGGCATGAACGACATTTTTCTCTTCGGCGTGGCCAAAGGCGAGGCGCGCAAACCGGGGCTGGAACAACTGATCTGCGCCGATGCGAGCAGCAGCATTCAGCTAGCGCGCGACAATCCGGGTCTGCACCTGATCCAGGCGATTCGCGACGAGGCGCACCGTTTCGCCATCACCGGCCACCGCGCGCGCCGCGGCAAGGCTCGGGTGACCTCGTCGCTCGAGGGCATCACCGGCATCGGCGCCAAGCGGCGCAAGGAGCTGCTGTCGCGCTTCGGCGGGTTGAGGGGGGTGATAGGCGCGAGCATCGACGATCTGGCCCAGGTGCACGGCATCAGCCGCAAGCTCGCGGAAAAAATTTACCGGGAACTGCACTAAGAATCGCTTGATTGAGGTATCTTGGCGTCTGGATACACGCTTTCGGGCTGCGGGGCGGAACGCTGCCCGGCATCACCGACGAGCGAGGAAACACGCACTTATTTGGATAGCCGCACATGCGTTTCAACGTTCCCAACGCGCTCACCTGGATGCGCATCGTGATGATCCCGCTGTTCGTGGGGGTGTATTACTTTCCGCCTAGTTTGCTCACCTTGCCGCACGAGAACCTGATTGCCACCATCCTGTTCGCGGTTGCAGCGCTCACCGACCTGCTCGACGGTTATCTCGCGCGCAAGTTGAACCAGGTATCCGCCTTCGGCGCTTTTCTCGACCCGGTCGCAGACAAGCTGATGGTGGCGGCGGCGCTGATCGTGCTGGTCGATCTCGGCCGCCTGAACGCGGTCATCGCCGTAATCATCATCGGCAGGGAAATCACCATTTCGGCGCTGCGCGAATGGATGGCCCAACTCGGTGCGGCGAAGAGCGTCGCCGTGTCCCTCGCCGGCAAGATCAAGACGGTGTCGCAAATGGTCGCAATCCCGATGCTGCTCTATCACAATGCGATCGGCGCATTCCTGCCGCAGCAGTGGGGCACTTGGCTGATCCTGCTGGCGGCCGGGCTCACGCTGTGGTCCATGTTCCATTACCTCAAGATGGCCATGCCCACGGTGCTAAAACATGGTTGATCGGGCATGCCAAAGCCCGGTATAATTCGCATCCTCATGCGGCAGTAGCTCAGTTGGTAGAGCGCAACCTTGCCAAGGTTGAGGTCGAGAGTTCGAGACTCTTCTGCCGCTCCAGATTCGAAGGGAAGGCGCTAAACGCTTGCGGCGCAAGCCGCGACTAGCGAGGCGTGTTCTCTCCTTTTCAATTTCAGATTGCCGTGGCGCCTGGCCGGCGCGCGCTCAAAACGGCGGGGTGGCAGAGTGGTTATGCAGCGGCCTGCAAAGCCGTGTACGCCGGTTCGATTCCGACCCCCGCCTCCAACACCCGTTCGCTCAGGTTTGCCAAGG
>DATKUQ010000475.1:0-8861 GCA_035530495.1 Burkholderiales bacterium | reverse complement strand
TGGAATACGTGACCGCCACCTGGCTGCTGGAGTTGGCCGGGCGCGAGGGCGCCAGGGTGTTCAACGACCCGCGCGCGCTGCGCGACCACAGCGAGAAGCTCGCGATCGCGGAATTCCCGCGCTTCACCGCGCCCTCGCTGGTGACGCGCATGGAACAGCAGATCCACGATTTCATCGACGCCCACGCCGACGTGGTGGTGAAGCCCCTGGACGGCATGGGCGGCGCGCAGGTGTTTCGCGTCACGGACGCCGACCCCAACCGCAATGTGATCGTCGAGATGCTCACCCTGCACGGCACGCGCTCGATCATGGCACAACGCTATATCCCGGAAATCCGCGCGGGCGACAAGCGCATCTTGCTCATCGCGGGCGAGCCCGTGCCCTACAGCCTTGCGCGCATCCCCAGGGCAGGCGAGACGCGCGGCAACCTCGCGGCCGGCGGCACGGGCGTGGCGCAGCCGCTGTCGGCGCGCGACCTGGAAATTGCCACCGCCCTCGGCCCGGAGCTGGCGCGGCGCGGCCTGCTGCTGGTCGGCCTGGACGTGATCGGCGACTACCTCACCGAAGTCAACGTCACCAGTCCGACCTGCTTCCAGGAAATTCACGAGCAGACCGGCTGCAATGTCGCCGGGCTGTTCATCGACGCGCTGGAGAAAGCGTGCGCAGCCTGAATCGCGCGCGGGCGCGCGTCAAGCGCAAATAAAAAGAGCGAATATCATGGTCGGAATCCTGATTGTTGCCCACGGGGCATTCGGCGAAGCCCTGATCCACTGCGCCAGCCACGTGCTGGGCAAACGCCCGCCGCAGGTGCTGCAACTCGGCGTTACTATTCACGACGATCCGGAGGCGGTGCTGCCGCAGGCCGAGGCGCTGGTGAAGCAGCTCGACCAAGGCCAGGGCGTGCTGGTGCTCAGCGACATCCTCGGCGCGACGCCGTCCAATATCGCCACGCGCCTGCTGGCGCAGGGCAAGGTCGAGGGCGTCTCCGGGGTCAACCTGCCGATGCTGATCCGCGCCCTGACCTATCGCGAAGAGGCGCTCGCCACCGTGGCGGAAAAAGCCGTCAGCGGCGGACTGACGGGCGTGGTTCACCTTGACAGCGATGCCTGCAATGCCGCAAACCGAAATTGAGATCGTCAACAAGCTCGGCCTGCACGCGCGCGCGTCGGCCAAGCTGACCCAGCTCGCGAGCGGGTTTCAAAGCGATATCTGGCTCACGCGCAACGGCCGCCGCGTCAACGCCAAGAGCATCATGGGCGTGATGATGCTCGCGGCCGGCAAGGGCGCCACGATCGGCATCGAGACCATGGGCAGCGACGCCGACGCGGCATTGCGGTCCATTCAGCAATTGATCACGGACAAATTCGGGGAACACGAGTGAGTTTTACCCTCCACGGCGCAGGCGCAGGCGGCGGCATCGCGATCGGCCACGCGCACCTGATTTCCAGCGCGCGGCTGGAGGTGGCGCATTACACGATCCCAGCGGAGGACCTCGAGATCGAGGTGATGCGCTTCTCGGCGGCCGTGGACAAGGTGCGCGCGGAACTGGAGGGGCTGCGCCGCAGCGTCCCCGCAGACGCGCCCAACGAGCTCGGCGCGTTTCTCAACCTGCACCTGATGATGCTCGACGACGCGACGCTGTCGCACGTGCCGCGCGCGCTGATCCGCAGCCTGGGCTGCAACGCGGAATGGGCGCTGGTGCAGCAGATGGATTACCTGGTTGGGCAATTCGAGAAAATCGACGACCCCTACCTGCGCGAGAGAAAGGCCGACGTGACGCAGGTGGTGGAGCGCCTGCTCAAGGCGATGCAGGAGCAGCCAGCGCGCGCCGGCGCGGCGCCGGCGCGCGAGCACCAATTGATCGTCGTGGCGCACGAGCTGTCGCCGGCGGACATGATGCTGTTCAAGCAGCATCAGTACGCCGGCTTCGTCACCGACCTCGGCGGCGTGACCTCGCACACCGCCATTCTCGCGCGCAGCCTCGGCATCCCCGCGATCGTGGGCGTGCACTCGGCGCGGCAGCTGGTGAGCGAGGGCGAGGTCGTCATCGTCGACGGCGTGCATGGCGTGCTGATCGTCGATCCCGACCCGCTGGTGCTCGAGGAATACCAGAAACGCCAGCGCGAACTCGAGTCGCAGCGGCAGAAATTGAAGCGCATCCGCAGCACGCCCGCCACCACCCGAGACGGCACCGCAGTCGACCTGCATGCGAATATCGAGCTGCCGCAGGACATCGAGCAGGTGCGCGAATCCGGCGCCACCGGCGTCGGCCTGTTCCGCAGCGAGTTCCTGTTCCTCAACCGCGACGACCTGCCGAGCGAGGACGAGCAGTTCGAGGCCTACCGGCACGTCGCGCAGGCCATGCGCGGCATGCCCGTGACCATACGCACGCTCGACCTCGGCGCGGACAAGACGGTAAACGGCGCCGCCCGCGGCGGACCCAATCCGGCGATGGGCCTGCGCGCGATCCGGCTGTGCCTGGCCGAGCCGCAGATGTTCCTGACGCAGCTGCGCGCGATCCTGCGCGCTTCGCATTACGGCAAGATCCGCCTGTTGATCCCCATGCTCGCGCACGCGCACGAGATCGAGCAGGCGCTCGCGATGATCGCGCAGGCGAAGCAATTCCTGGACGAACAGAAGCTGCCCTACGACCGCGGCATCGAGGTCGGCGGCATGATCGAGGTGCCGGCGGCCGCGCTCGCTTTGGGCGTGTTCGTGCGCAAGCTCGATTTTCTGTCGATCGGCACCAACGACCTGATCCAATACACGCTCGCCATAGACCGCACCGACGACAGCGTGTCGCATTTGTACAACCCGCTGCACCCGGCGGTCCTGCATCTGGTCGCCCACACCATCAAAACCAGCGCGCGCATGCAGATTCCGGTGGCCGTATGCGGGGAGATGGCGGGAGACGTAGCGCTGACGCGGCTCTTGCTCGGCTTCGGGCTGCGACAGTTTTCCATGCATCCTGCCAGCCTGCTCGCGGTCAAGCAGCAGGTGCTCAAGAGTGAGCTCGGCGATCTGGCCCGGCTCGCCGGCGGCATCCTGCGCGCCGACGACCCGGAGAAAGCCAAACGGCTGCTGGACAAGCTCAACGCTTAAGCAGACCGAACGAGGTGTCTCCGGCGAGGGAAAAGCTGTTATTGCACGAACAAGGGGGGATGCATCCCCCCTTGTCCCCCAAGGGGACTTCCCAAGGGGCGTAGATCCCCCCGCAGATGCACCCTGCCGCTTGTCGAAGCGCGTGGCATTTCTGTCAAATCTTGGCCAATGAGAGACTAGTGCAGGCGCGCACGACGGCGAGAGCTCCTGCCGCAGCATTCGCGGCCAATTTGACAGCACCCGGGCTTCGCGGGTATCTTTCACTCCAGCGCCGATTTGATGGTCAGCTTGCGGGCGCCGCCGGTTCGATATCCGACCGAGCGATAAACAAATACGGCTAAAGCGCGGGAAACCCGTTTAGCGAGCAAGCTGAACGGGTTTTTTTGTTTTTGCATGCCTGTGACGAAAGAGGGGCGTACCTCCTTTAGGTTTCCCGATCCAGTCATAAGCCTTTTTTGATTGAACCATGAGCGAACCAAGCTCGGTCGGCCCGGTGCGGCCGCAGACCATGCACTTCGATACGCCGCTCGCGTTCAGAAGCGGCGCGGTGCTTGACGCCTACGACCTGAAGTACGAAACCTACGGCACGCTGAACGCCGCCAGGTCCAATGCGGTGCTGGTATGCCATGCGCTCAATGCTGCGCACCACGTTGCCGGCTTTTACGCGGAAGACCCGAAGAACATCGGCTGGTGGGACAACATGATCGGCCCGGGCAAGCCGCTGGACACCAACCGCTTCTTCGTCATCGGGGTCAACAACCCCGGCGGCTGTTTCGGCTCCACCGGGCCGGCTTCGATCGACCCCAAGACCGGCAGAGCGTACGGCTCGAGTTTCCCGGTGGTCACGGTGGAGGACTGGGTCGAAGCGCAGGCGCGCCTGGCCGACCGGCTCGGCATCATGCGCTTCGCGGCGGTGATGGGCGGCAGCCTCGGCGCGATGCAGGCGCTGCAGTGGTCGATCGCCTACCCGGAACGGATTGCAAACGCCATCGTCATCGCCGCGGCACCCAAGCTCTCGGCGCAGAACATCGCTTTCAACGAAGTGGCGCGCCAGGCGATCACCACCGACCCCGATTTCCACGGCGGCGATTTCTACTCCTACAACGTGGTGCCGCGCCGCGGCTTGCGCCTCGCGCGCATGATCGGCCACATCACCTACCTGTCGGACGACGCGATGATGGAAAAATTCGGCCGCAGCCTGCGCTCGGGCGCGATCAACTTCCATTTCGACGTCGACTTCGAGGTCGAGTCCTACCTGCGCCACCAGGGCGACAAGTTCTCCGAGTATTTCGACGCCAATACCTATCTGCTGATCACCCGCGCGCTGGATTATTTCGACCCGGCCGGCGCCTGCGACGGCGATCTCGCACGCGCGCTCGCGCCGGCGAAGGCGCGCTTTCTCATCGCCTCGTTCACCTCGGACTGGCGCTTCGCCCCGGAGCGCTCGCGCGAGATCGTCAAGGCGCTGCTCGATAATCGCGCCGACGTCTGCTACGCGGAGATCGACGCGCCGCACGGGCACGATGCCTTCCTGCTCGACGACGCGCGCTATCACGCGCTGGTGCGCGCCTACTTCGAAAACGTGGCGCGCGACCTTGGGGCACAAGGGTGAGGATTTCATGAACACTTCCCTCCCCGTCCCGGCCATCGCCGACCGCGCCGACCTAGACGCCATCGCCGCCTGGGTGGCGCCGGGCGCGAGCGTGCTCGACCTGGGCTGCGGCGAGGGCCTGTTGCTCAAATACCTGCAGCAGAGCCGCGAGGTGCGCGGCTATGGCATCGACATCAGCGACGCCAACGTGCTTGCCTGCGTGAAGAACTCGGTCAACGTGATCCAGAGCAACCTGGAGACGGGCCTGGCGGGATTCGATGCCGGCTCGTTCGACTACGTCATCCTGTCGCAGACGCTGCAGGCCATGCGCCACACCGAGGAAATCATCATGGAGATGCTGCGTGTCGGGCGCCAGGGCATCGTCTCCTTCCCCAATTTCGGCTACTGGCCGCAGCGGCTGCAGATCATGCGCGGGCGCATGCCGCTGTCCGATGTGCTGCCCTACCTGTGGTACGACACGCCCAACGTGCACCTGTGCACGCTGGCGGACTTCGAGGATTTCTGCGCGACCCACGGTGTGCGCATCCTCGAGCGCATCGTGATGCAGGGCGAGCGCCGCATCAGCTTCGCGCCGAATTTGCGCGGCAGCGTGGCCGTATACCGCTTCGAAAAAGCCTAATACGGGCATTCGCGACGCAAACGAAGCGTCTCCGGCGCGGGAAAAGCTATTCTTGACGAACAAGGGGGGATGCATCCCCCCTTGTATATCCCCCTGCGAACGCAGGCTCGCGATTCTCAACACAATCGCAATTCCGTCAGGTCTTCCCTTACAGGACGCCAAAACCATGCAAATCGAACACAGAGAGACGCTGCTCAGGACGGCTGGGCCCGCTCCACCGCAGCGATCTGTGCGCGCATGCGCCACACCAGCCACAGGCCGGGCAGCGCGGCGACGAAGGTAAGGACGAAGAAGTTCGCCCAGCCCATGACTTCCACCAGAGCGCCGGTGACCGGACCGAACAGGACGCGCCCCAGCGAGGCGAGCGCCGAAAGAATCGCGTACTGAGTGGCGGAAAAGCTGTGATTGCACAGCGCCATGGCGAAGGCGACAAAAGCCGCGGTGCCCATGCCGCTGGCGAGATTTTCGAAGCCGACCGCGAATACCAGCAGCGGATAGCTCTTGCCGGCCCAGGCGAGCACCGCGAACGACAGATTGGAGATCGCCTGCAGCGCACCGAACAGCAACAGCGCACGCACCAGGCTCATGCGCACCAGCAGCAGGCCGCCGACGAGACCGCCCAACAACAGCGAGACCAGTCCCAGGACCTTGTTGATGGTGCCGACGTCAGTGAGCGAAAAGCCGACGCCGCGGATCAAAAATGCCGTGGTCAGCGTGCCGGCGAGCGCGTCGCCGAATTTGTACAAGGCGATCAGGGCGAGCAACTGCAGCGCCCCCGAGCGCGACATCAGATCCCTGAGCGGCTCGACTACGGCCGCGCGCAGGCTGCGCGGCGGCGTTCCACGCACTGCGGGCTCGGGCGCGACGAGGCTGGTCGCAAGGCCCACGCCCATCAACGCTGCCATTACGAAAAACGTCTCGCGCCAGCCGATCCGGTCGGCGAGAATCAGTGCGAGCCCGCCCGAGGCGAGCATTGCGATGCGATAGCCGAGCACACTCACCGCCGCGCCCATGCCGCGCTCGGCCGCCGGCAGCAAATCGGTGCGATAGGCGTCGATGACGATGTCCTGCGAAGCCGACGCGAACGCAACCCACAGCGCGAGGCAGCCGAGCCGCCACAGGTCCGTTTTCGGTGGCGAAATCGCCATGCCGACAAAACCGATCACCAGCGCAAGCTGCATCAACAGCATCCAGCCGCGGCGGCGGCCCAGAAACGGCGGCACAAAACGGTCCATCAACGGCGACCAGAGGAATTTGAGCAGGTAGGGAATGCCGGCCCAGGAAAACCAGGCGATGGTCACGATGTCGACACCGGACACGGTGAGCCAAGCCTGCAGCGTGCTCCCGGTCAGCGCCAGCGGCAGCCCGGAAGAAAACCCGAGCAGCAGCACGGCGGCGACGCGCGGACTGCGCAGGATCTCCAGATAGGGGGACGCCATGGTGCCGATTCTACCTGCGTTCAGGGCCGCTTAAGCTTCTGCGCAGGCGCGGCATCCCCAATTATCCCGTCGCGCTCATGCGCCGAAGCTTGACAGGCGCTTGGCGTTTAAGGTTGATTTGACGAGAGAAAGCCGGTAGCCTTAAAGTCTTCCGCCGGCGCTTTGGCCGGAGCGGAAATTACCTGTCAGAGAGGCAAGAAATCATGAGCAACGACACCGATACTTCCAGGGAAAAACTCACATCCGACCTGCGCATCGTGATCGCAGATGCGGAGGAGCTGCTGCGGGCAACTGCCGGCCAGATGGGCGAAAAAGCGGTCGTAGCGCGCGAGCGCATCCAGGAAAGCCTGCGTGTCGCCAAGGACAAGCTGTCGCGTGCCGAGGAAGCCATGGTCGACAGGACCAAGGCCGCGGCGCGCGTCACCGACGACTACGTGCACGACCATCCCTGGGGGGCCGTGGGCATCGCCGCCGCCGCCGGCCTGGTCTTGGGCATGCTGATCAGCCGCCGCTGATCATGGCGGAAAGGGGAGGCGCCGCGGCGAGCGGCGGCCTTCTGCGGTCAATCAAGAACCTGGGGCACAGCCTGCTCGGCAGCGCGCGCACGCGCCTGGAAATTCTCGCTACCGAAATCGAGGAAGAACGGCTGCGGCTGGAGCAGTTTTTGCTCATCACGCTGGCCGCAGCGTTTTGTCTGGGCATGGCGCTGGTGCTCGGCGTCGCTTTCGTAGTGATCTATTTCTGGGACACGCACCGCTTGGCCGCGGTCGGGCTGCTTGGTTTGGCGTTCCTGGGCATAGCGGCGGCGCTTGCCTGGGTCCTGCGCGCCAAAACGAAGTCTCGGCCCAAACCATTCGCGGTCACGCGCGGCGAGCTGGCCAAGGATGCCGCAATGCTGCGGGAGCCGCGCGCGTGAACCGGCGCCTCGCCGCGATCGAAGCCAAACGCGCGCGCCTGCTCGAGCGCGCCGCGCTCGAGCGTGAGCAGCTGGCGCAGACGCTGCAATCATGGGCGCAGCCACTGGCCTTCGTCGACCGCTGCCTGGCAGGCGTACGCTTTGTCATTTCGCGCCCGCCCCTCGTTGCCGGCGCCACGCTGGTACTGGCGCTGCTGCGCCCACGGCGCACCTTCAAATGGGCGCGCCGCGCGTTCGGGTTGTGGCAGGGCTACCGCTGGCTGACCAGAAAAATCATCGCCTGAACCGTGCGCCAGCCAGTCATCGTCCGGTCCATGGTGGAAATGATGGACCGGGAGCGAAAATACGTACTCGGTGAAGTCGTCCAGGTAACGGGGCTCATGCCACTGCTGATGAAGCCGCGTAACCACCAGAAATGGACACCCGAGGACAGGCGCCAGATTATCGGGCACCTGCGCCGCCTGTCCATGGTCAGCCCCTATCTCGTGGTGATGGTGATGCCCGGTTCGTTCGTCGTGCTGCCGGCGCTCGCCTGGTGGCTGGACCGGCGCCGGCAGAACACCATTCGCAGGAAGCTGCCACCGGGCAGCACTCCTGCTTAGCCTGCTGCAAATTGCATGCAGCAACGGGTTCCGGAAAATCGCCATCGATCATGCAAGGTACCTAGCCGCTGCAGCGTTGCGCCGGGTGGATCGCGTCCCGCTTCGCGCGCCTCGCGGCCATTCGCGCTAGCGCTTCGGCCAGTCGTAATCGATGGTCAGCGGCGCGTGGTCGGAAAAGCGCTGCGCCTTGTAAATCGCGGCCTTCTTCGCCCTCGCCGCGATTCCCGCGGTAGCGATCTGATAGTCGATGCGCCAGCCCACGTTCTTGGCCCAGGCCTGGCCGCGGTTTGACCACCAGGTGTAAGCGTCGCCCGTGGCGTCCGGGTACAGCCGACGGTATACATCCACCCAGCCCAAGTCGTCGAACACCTCGCTCAGCCAAGCCCGCTCCTCGGGGAGGAAGCCGGAGTTCTTCCGGTTGCCGCGCCAATTCTTGAGGTCGATTTCCTTGTGCGCGATATTCCAGTCGCCGCAGAGCACGATTTCGCGGCCCTCCGCCTTCAGCCCGGCAAGATGGGGCATGAATTCGCGCATGAAGCGGAACTTCGCCTGCTGGCGCTCCTCCGAACTC
>DATKUQ010000474.1:0-2919 GCA_035530495.1 Burkholderiales bacterium | reverse complement strand
CTGCGCTTTGGCCTTGCGCACGTTTTCTTCGATTCGCGGTTGCAGCGCGGCCAGCTTTTCGCCGGACTGGCCGATGACGGCCTTGAGCAATTGCTCGGTGTCGGCGAGCACGGCGCGCATGTCTGCGGCCAGTTTTTCGCGCGTGACGGCTTGATATTCAGTGTCCATGTTTGCTCCGCAGTAGTGGGTTGGGGACAGTTCCATCGTAGTCTCTGGGATCGCTCCCAGTTTGACATTGGTCAAGCCGGTTCCAATAACGTTCTCAGCTTCCCGGCCGCTCGCCGTCCTGGTACACCCAATCGAGCAGTGCATCCTGCGCCGGCTGGCTGGCCGCGGCATTGGGGTGATTGATGAACAACACGACCACGCGGCGCCGCCCGCGGTCGTCGAGCACATAGCCTGCCAGGGCGCGCACATCGTCGAGCGAGCCGGTCTTGATGTGCGCGTGCCCGGAAATGGGCTCGAATCGCAGACGGTGGCGCATGGTGCCGTCGTCGGCGACCAGCGGCAGCGAGGACATCAGTTCCGGCATCACCGGGCTGCGCCAGGCCGCGAGCAGCAGTTGCGCCATGTGCTTCGCGCTGATGCGCGCCTCGCGCGACAGGCCCGCGCCGTTGACCAGGACCAGTTCCGGGAAATCCAGCTTCTTCTGCGCGAGCCACGCGTGCACGGCTTCGATCGAGCGCTCCGTGTTTCCGGGCTGCCCCGACATCTCGGCGCCCAGCGTGAGGAACAACTGGCGCGCCATCACGTTGTTGCTGAACTTGTTGGTGTCGCGCACCAGTTCGGCGGCCTCCGGCGATTCGCTCGTCGAAAGCAATCTGGCGCCGGCGGGCACCGCCCCGTTGCGCCAGCCGCCCGTGATCGTGCCGCCCAGTTCCTGCCACAGCTCCTTGAACACGCCGTAGACATAGTCCGGCTGCGCCAGCAGGCTCGTGTTCCAGTAGTGCTCGCCGCAACTCGCAGGCATGCTGCCGCCGAAGTCCGCCTTGGCCGATGCGCCCTTGCTTGCGAAGTCCGCCGTGATGTTCGCGCGCCAGTCGCCGCAGGCGCCGCCGGTGGCGCGCACCGCGGCGCCGAACTCGAGTCCCGCCGGCCTGGGTTCGGCGGTGACCGTCACCATCCCCGTATCCGCATTCGGCACGAACAGAAAGCGCACCGCCTTGAAATTCAGCAGCAGGGCGTCCGGCCCGACGTTATAGGCCCGCAGCGGTTCCCCGTCGAATTGCGCAGGGTCATATGGCGCCGGCTCGAAATAGCTGCGATCCTCGACCAGATCGCCCTGGATCCGGCGCAGGCCGAGCGCGCGCAGCCTGCTCAGCAGCAGCCAGAAATTCTCCAGTGTCAGCTTCGGATCGCCGTAGCCTTTGAGAATCAGATCGCCCTGGAGTGTGTCGCTCTGCAGCTTGCCGGCGGCGTAGGCTTCGGTTTTCCAGGTGTAGGCCGGGCCGAGCAGTTCCAGTGCGGCATAGGTGGTGAGCAGCTTCATCGTCGAAGCCGGATTCATCCCCTGCGCGGCGTTGTGGGAGAGCAGAGGCTGCGTGCGATCGACGTCCTGCACGTAGACAGCGACGGCGGAGAGCGGAATATGCGCGCGCTTCAGTGCCTTCTCGACCGCCGGCGGCAGGGGCTGCGCACAGGCGCGCTTCGCCGCGAGGGAGAACGCGAGCGCAAATGCGAGCACAGCGGCGAGCGCGGCGCGCGGCACGAGCGTGGCCGGCGGCCGTCTCGGGATTGCCGCAGCAGGGGGGCTTGCGGGGAGATAGCCCCTTATCTTGGATTGGAGTGACATGGCAAAGGTGCTTTGGGCTGCCATGATACTTGAAGCGGATCGCGTTCGAGGCGCGTCGTCTGCCGCTGCGCGCGGTCATCGCGCGCGCAAATCGCGCAAACCGGGGGCCGGCGCGATATTGCGGAGCGACAAATAGGACTGTCCTGGTTGGGGTGCATAACTAGCTGCTAACCCAGTGTTTAAATCGTCATGGTGACAATTAGGATGTCCATCGGCGTGAAGTCGAGCTCAGCCGCCCCAAATGAGTTGGTCCTGCCGCGCAATAAAGACAACAAAGATAGTCCAGAGCGAGCGCCCTGGGGCAATGCCGCCGGATTTCAGAGCATATCCTTCCGAACCTTAGCCACCTCTTTGGACAGGGCGGCCTGCTTGGTCGCCTGTCGTCGGATGACCTCGTAGGCGGCGTGCACCGGTGCGGCGAGCGCCCCGGCGGCCAGCGTCTCGTCCTTGACTTTCGGAAGCACCTTTAGCGTCTTTTCGGCGAGGCGGGAAAGCTCATTAGAGACTAGCCGCTGCGTGAGTTTGCACCTCTTCGCGAAATTCGCCCACTCGAACGCAGAGAGCTCCTCATCCGAGAATGCGTCGCCCACAGCCATCGCATACCTTGCCTCGAGAGGGGCTGCCTCTAGCGCAAGTACGCTCACGAGGTCGTAGGCGGGCGCGATGCTTAGCCCCTCCAGGCCGGCGAAGAATGTGAGGTTCTTCGCATGTGCGTCGGTGTTGCCAATTAGCACTTGGAATATAAGCCAGCGAAGCAGTCGCAACCGTTGTGCCGCCGGGTTCGGACTCATCGAAAGCAGCTCGAAGATGCGAGGCATGGATGCCCCGTCTCGAATGTGCCGCACGTCGCGACTGTCCCCGTAGGGGCGCTCGTACTTGAAGGCGGAGGCAAGGCCGAGCGCCTGGCAGGCGTCGATGACGTGGAGCCGGCGTACGACGTTGTCTTCCACTCGACGGTCAAATCGGGTTACGACGAGCACCGGTTCGGGCACCTGCACGAGTTCCACCTCGGCGACTGACAAGCCGATTCGGCGCGCAAGCCGCATGCACAGAAATTCGTTGGAGGTAAGCCCGGCGAGACGGTCGGACACGGGCTCGGGCTTGATTATATGGGTGGACGCGAGACT
>DATKUQ010000473.1:0-5438 GCA_035530495.1 Burkholderiales bacterium | reverse complement strand
CAATCGACAGCGCCGCGGCGAAAGCGGGCAGGGTGTTCTCCGGTGCCAGGCCCCGCGCGCCGCGGTGTCCCTCGAGGTCGAACGCATGCGCGAACAGCGGTGCCAGCGCCAAGGCAGCCGCGACGAACAGGCGAGCGGCGCGGCGTAAAAGCCGATCGCCGCGGTGTCCCTCGAGGTCGAACGCATGCGCGAACAGCGGTGCCAGCGCCAGGGCAGCTGCGGCAAATAAACGGGCGGAACGGCGCAAGGCCAGGCCCGTCCGGCGTTGTTCGTGCTGCGCGTGATTCCGAATGACGTCCGGCGGGATGATGGCTATCATGAATGATCCTGGGGGAAAGATTGACGTTGCGCAAACAGGCGCGTAAGCCTTCAGAGTATATGATATCTGCAGCGCTCCGAGCGCAGCGGGCGACGGCAGGATTTTCAGGGAAATTCGGTTGAACGTGGGGGTCATGCATGCAGCTCGACTTGCGTACCTTGTTCATCGTTCTGGCGATCCTGTACGCGTGCCTGGGTTTTGTCTGCCTGTTTCTGCCCTACCGGACGCCCGGGTCGCATGCCGTGACCAATTGGGGCTATGGATTGCTCGCGCTGGCGGCGGGCACTGCCGGCCTCGCGCTGCGCGGCGCCGTTAACGATTTCGTCACCGTCGACCTGGCCAATGCGCTGATCCTCGTCAGCTTCGTGTTCATTCTGCGCAGCGTGCGGCGCGGACCGGAGTCGGAATCTAACGCATTCGGCTGGGGTGTGATCGGCGTGGTGGCGCTGCTGCTTTGGTATTTCACCTATTGGCAGCCGGACACGCGCGTGCGCATCGTGATTTCTTCCGCCGCGATGACCTTGCTCCTCGTCCAGCCGATCGCCGAACTGATCGCGGCGGTCCCCAAAGGAGGCAGGCGGGCGCCGATATTTACCGCGGCCTGCCTGGTCGGCGTCGGCGTGGTGACACTTGCGCGCGCGGTCTGGACTATCAACTGGGGCGAGGCTGCGGATCTGCTTGCACCCGATTTCTTCCAATTCTCAAGCATTATGCTGTTCGCAGTGTTCGTCGTGCTGGCGACGCTGGGCGTGGTGTGGATAGAGATCGAGCAGCTGCAGGCCGACCTCGCGCGACTGGCCATGATCGATTCGCTGACCGCGATCCTCAACCGGCGTGCGTTCATGCTCGAATACGAACGCGAGCTGTCGCGTTGTGTGCGCGAGAACACCGGGCTCGCACTGGCAATTTTCGACCTCGACCATTTCAAGGAGGTGAACGACACCCATGGCCATCTGGTGGGAGACCAGGTTCTGCGCCAAGTGGCCGACACGCTGCGGGCAAGCCTGCGCGGGCACGATGTGCTCGGGCGCTACGGCGGCGAGGAATTCGCGCTGCTGATGCCCGGCGCCGATATGCCTGCCGCGATCGCCGCCACCGAACGCGCGCGCCTTGCCGTGGGCGAGCGGCCGATCCAGGCGGGAGCGCTTTCGATCGTGGTCACGGTCAGCGCGGGGGTCGCGGCCTACGGGGATGACTGCTCGGACTGGGAGTCCTTGCTGCGCAGCGCCGACACGGCGCTGTACGAAGCGAAGCGCCTCGGACGGAACCGGGTGGTCGCCGCGCACGGCCCGCCGCCGGCGCGTGAACAAGCCGCGATGCCAACGCGAGTTGGATGAGTCGCGATTAGCAGGGGAGAGGGGCGAGCGCGGCTTGTATCTGCGGCGTTGACGTCATGGTCAGGATGCCGCAGGCCGATGCGACAAGGCCCCACCGTCGCCGCGTCGCCGGTATTGCGTGGGCGTGCTGCCGGTCCACTCCTTGCACGCGCGGGTGAACGAGCTCTGCTCGGCGAAGCCAAGCAGCAAGGCGATATCGAGCGAACTGAGGCTGGCATCGGCAAGATAGACGAGCGCGAGTTCGCGCCGCAGGTCATCGAGCACCTGCTTGAAGTTCAGGCCCTCCTCGCGCAGGCGCCGCTGCAGGGTGCGCGGCGTCATTTCCAGCAGGGACGCGACCGCGTCCAGCCCCGCCTCGCATTTAGGCAGCAGCTTGGACAGCGCCTGGCGCGTGCGCTGTCCGATTTCCCTCCCGCCAAACACGTGGTCGAGCGCGGTCCGTGCCTGCTCGCGCATCGCCAGGTGCAGGCTGCGGTCGGCCTGCGACAGCGGCGTGTCGAGCAGGGTGCGCGGGAACCGTAGCGCGTTGCGCTTTCGGCCGAAATGCACGGGGCAGCCGAAATAGTCGCCGTAGGGGGCGACATCGGTTGGAGCTGCATGGGCGAAATGCACTGCGGTCAGCGCGAGTTCGGCGTTGGAGATCCAGCGGCCGAAGCTGTACCAACCTGCAAGCATGGCCTCGGCCAGGGGCACGCAATAGGGCAAGCTGCCGGCCTGCACCAGCCAGGCGAACTCGACATGGTCGCCGACGAGCGTAAGCGCGGTGTCGCTGTAGCCGTAGTCGAACACCAGCCGGCGGTAGTGCGGCACCAGTGCGATCGCGTCGGCCAGCGTGTCGCAGGTCATCAGCGCATAGCCGAGCGTGCTGTAGGTGCCGGGCTGGACGCGGCGGCCGAATTCCAGCCCGAGATCGGGGCGCCCTGTAAGGACCACCGCCGTATCGAATAAGGCGATCAAGCGCGACATCGGCACCCGCTCCTGCGGGGAGGCCAAGGCGCCGGCGCCGACGCATTGCAACAAGGGTTCGCGCGCGGCGCCGGCTTTGACGGCGACGTCGATCACGGCAAGTACGTACGCGGCGGAGGCAGTGCAGCTGGCTGTCATGACACACCGGTGGCGCCAAAGGGCAAACTTCTGTCGCGCCGGGGCAAGCGCAAATGGTGCATGAATTGTAGCATTGCTCAGCATTGCAATATTAGAGGCTGGAGCGTTGAGGACAGCCCGCAATCGACCCGGAGGAGAGCCGGCATGGCGCCCATCGATCAGGTGCAGCTAAATTTCAACCCGACTACGCTTGGCGCGCTTAATGTCGTGCTCGGCCTGGTGATGTTCGGCGTTGCGCTCGATCTCAAAGTCGCGGACTTCAGCAGCGCGCTGAAAACGCCCAAGGGCATCGCACTCGGCCTCGTCGGTCACCACATTCTGTTCCCGGCGATGACCTGGTGCCTGGTCTGGATACTCAAGCCGACGCCCAGCATCGGCCTCGGAATGATCCTCGTCTCGTCCTGTCCGGCCGGACACATTTCCAACTTTCTCACGCACTACGCGCGTGGCAGCGCCGCGCTGTCGGTCAGCGTCAGCGCGCTGTCGAGCCTGGCGGCGCTGGTGATGACGCCGCTCAATTTCACTTTCTGGGGTAACCTGAACCCGGTCACGCGCGCGCTGATGCGCGAAATAGCCGTCAGCCCGGCAGAAATGCTGCAGGTCATCGTGCTGCTGCTCGGCGTCCCGCTCGGCCTTGGGCTGTGGGTGTCGCATCGCTATCCGCGCTTCGCCGCGAAGGCGCAGAAGCCGATGAAGATTTTCTCCTTGCTGGTGCTGGCGGGCTTCATCGTCGGCGCGCTTGGCGCCAACTTCCGCTATTTCGCCGAATACATAGGCTTTGTCTTCTTCGTGGTGCTGGTGCATAACTTCCTGGCCCTGGGCAGCGGCTACCTGTTCTCCACCCTGCTGCGGTTGCACGAGCGCGACCGGCGTGCCATCACCTTTGAAATGGGCATCCAGAATTCCGGCCTGGGCCTGATTCTGATTTTCGACTTTTTCAAAGGCCTAGGCGGCATGGCTATCGTCACCGCTTGGTGGGGCGTGTGGCACATCGTCGCCGGCATGACGCTCGCGAGCTTTTGGCGCCGGCGCGATCCGCTGCGCAGGACGCGGCATGATGCGGCTGATATGATCGATTCAACGACTGGAAAAATTGGGAGAGGAAATGTCTGAAATCAGCGGCGGGGAAGTCATCGTCAGGATGTTGCAGGCCGAGGGGGTGCAGAAGGTGTTCGGCATCATCGACGGCACCTATTTCGGCTTCTACGGCAGCCTGCGTGCGCATGGCATCGATCTCATCACACCGCGCCACGAGACCAGCGCCGTGCACATGGCCGGCGCGTACGCGCGCCTCAGCGGCACGCTGGGCGTTTGCATGGCCTCGAACGGACCCGGCGTCGCCAACGCGCTGCCCGGCATCGCGGTGGAGCAGGCCGAAGGCAACCGCGTGCTGGTGGTCACCGCCTGCCGCCGACCCGGCATCGCCTATCCCGACCGCGGCGGCAGCTACCAGTGTTTCGACCAGTCCGGCGTGATCGGAAAAATGGCGAAATGGAGCTGCGTGATTTCCTCGTTCGAGCGCATACCCGAACTCGTGCGCATGGCACTCAGAAAATCCTGGGAAGGGCGCCCTGGGGTGGTGCACATCGACGTGCCCGAAAACATCATGAACACCAAGGTGAAGGCGGACCCGGCATTCTGGGCGCCGCAGCAGTACCGCAGGACGACGCCGACCACGCCCGCGCCGGAGCTCATCGAGCGCGCGGCCGACATGCTGATCGCGGCCCAGCAGCCGCTGATCCACGCCGGCAGCGGCATCATCCACGCGGGCGCGTACGCCGAGCTGCGCCGGGTCGCGGAGCTCCTGTGCGCGCCGGTGACCACGAGCTGGTCGGCGCGCGGCGTGCTGCCCGAGACTTCCGAACTGTCGCTGCCGATGATCCACGTCAAGCTGAATCACAAGGCGCGCAACGACGCCGATCTGGTGCTGGCGCTGGGCACGCGCTTCGGCGAGACCGACTGGTGGGGCAAGGCGCCCTACTGGAGTCCTCCGTCGAAACAGAAAATGATCCAGGTCGATGCCGACGGCGAAATGCTCGGCATGAACAAGCCAGCGGACGTCGCGATACTCGGCGACGCCAGGTTGTTCCTTGCCGCGCTCGCCGCGAAGCTGGAAGCGAGGCAGGGCGAAATCCGCACCGATGCGCGCAAAAAAAACATCGCGCGCTACAACGAGGCCAAGGCGCGCGACCGCCGTGGCTGGGACCGCGCGCTTGCGGACCGCTCCGTGCCGATGAACCCGGCGCATGTCGCCAGCGTGTGCCGCGAGTTTTTCGCCGACGATGCGATTCTCGTGGCCGATGGCGGCAACACCACGATCTGGGCGAGCTTCTACCACCAGATGCGCGTGCCGAATACGTTGCTGTCGACGTTCAAGTTCGGCATGCTCGGCGCGGGCGTGGCGCAGGCTTTGGGCGCGGCGGTGGCGCTCCCCGGCAGGCAGGTGGTGTGCATCATCGGCGATGGCGCGATGGGTTTTCATCCGCAGGAAATCGAAACCGCGGTACGGAACAAGCTCGCGGTCACCTACCTCGTGCTGTGCGACAAGGCCTGGGGCATGGTGAAGATCAGCCAGTCCTTCACCCTGCGCCCGCTCAAGACCATGCTGAAAAAGCACCTCGATGCGGAGGAGAACATCGCCACCGACCTCGGCGAAATCGAGTTCGACAAGCTGGCGA
>DATKUQ010000472.1:0-2052 GCA_035530495.1 Burkholderiales bacterium | reverse complement strand
GGCTTTGGTCTTGCCTTGCTTGCGACCTTCGCCGCTTGGTACGCGAGCGAGAAAACCTTGTCGATCCACACCATTTTCACGACCAAGCGCGAGCTATTCTACTGGGCGGCGATTTTGTTCACGTTCGCCTTGGGCACTGCCGCGGGCGACCTTGCCGCCGAAGGTCTGAATCTCGGCTATGCCAACTCGGTACTGATTTTCGGCGCGCTGATCGCCATGGTAACCATCGCCTATTACGGTTTCAGAGCAAATGCCGTTCTGGCGTTCTGGATTGCCTACATTCTGACACGGCCGCTCGGCGCCTCCCTCGGCGACAGTCTGTCGCAACCGCTTTCTAATGGCGGAATTGGCCTGGGCGCGACGGCCACGAGTGCGATTTTCCTTACCAGCATACTGAGCCTGGTGATCTACCTGAGCGTCACGCGCAAAGACGTGGTCGCACTTCGGGCCAGAGAGACCGAGTAACTCGCGTGATCGGAATCCACTTTTGAACACTTGAACCTGGCGCTGTTTCTGCTGCTCAACGCGGGGCAGCACGCCTCTGGCATGGCGATCGGCGCGGCGCGTTTTCTCGCGCAGGACCTCGTCTGGATGGTTCCGGCGGGCCTGAGCGTCGGGTGGCTGCGCGCTTCCTCTGCCACGCGGCAAGTGCTGATCGTGGCGGCCGTTGCCGGATTGGCGGGATTGCTGATCAACCAAACGATCGGCTTGGTCTGGTATCACCCGCGCCCGTTCGAGGCCGGAATCGGACGGACGCTGATTCCGCACGCTCAGGACAGCTCTTTTCCGAGCGATCACCTGACCCTGATCTGGGCGGTGGCCTTCAGCCTGCTGTCGCACCGGCAAACACGATTCGCCGGTTGGGCGCTCGCCCTGATGGGACTGCCGGTGGCGTGGGCGCGCATTTATCTGGGTGTGCATTTTCCGCTGGATATTCTCGGCGCCGCGCTGGTAGCGCTGCTCATTGCCCGATTGGTCCTTTGGCAGGAGCGGCGGTTGATCGCGCCGTTGATGCGTCTATTGCTGCCGCTGCATCAATTGATATTTGCCGGTTTGATCCGAAAAGGCTGGGTGGCAAAATGATATTCTTGTCGCCGTGGCCGGACCGTCTTTGGGAGAGGAAATGATGCCGATGAATTATAGAAACACAATTCGCGCGGCCACCATCCTCATCGCTATCCTGAGCGCGGGATGCGCCGTGTCGGCAGCGGCGCACGCCGAGACCATTTACCGCTCGATCGGCCCGAACGGCGGGGTTACGTACTCTGCGCGGCCGGTACCCGGTGCGCGCGAGTCGACGCCAGTCGACATTGAAAGTCTGTCGCCCGAGCAGCGGCGCGCGGGATTGCTGCTGCTGCAGCAGGACAAAGCGCTCTCGGCGCAGGTCAAGGCGCGGCTGCAGTCGCGCGAAGCAGCATGGCGCCGGGCCGACCGGGAAATCGTTTCTGCCCAAAAGGCGCTCGCGGCTGCGGAAAGCGCGCTGCAGAAGGGCCGCACCCCGCATCCCGGGGAAAGGCGCGGTAATGTCGGCGGCGGATCGCGGTTGACCGAGGCTTATTTTCAGCGCCTACAGCAACTCGAGACGCGCGTGAAGCAGGCCAAAGCGGGCCTGGACCGTGCCTATCGCGCGCGCAACGCGCTCAAGTGACGGCAAGCGGACCAAGACAAGCGTGATACCACGACATGCGGATACTGCTCGTTGAAGATGACCCCATGATCGGTGAGGCGGTTTCCGTCGCCCTCAAGGATGCCGCTTATGCGGTGGACTGGGTGAAAGACGGCGCCGCTGCCGCCAGCGTGCTCGAACACGGCGAGCACCAGGCCGTGCTGCTCGATCTGGGGCTGCCCAGGCGCGACGGGCTGGAAGTGCTGCGCCGTCTGCGCCAGGCGGGCAACACGGTGCCGGTGATCGTCATCACCGCCCGCGACGGCGTCGACGACCGGATCAAGGGACTCGATTTCGGGGCGGACGACTATCTGGTGAAACCCTTCGACGTCAACGAATTGCTCGCCCGGCTGCGGGCCATCATCCGCCGCCAGGGCGGGCAGGCC
>DATKUQ010000471.1:0-2892 GCA_035530495.1 Burkholderiales bacterium | reverse complement strand
GCCGCGGCCCAGCCATGCAGCGCGGAGGCGTAGATCACTGGAAAATCGAGTTGCTCCTCGGTCGCGCCGAGCTTGTCGAACAGCTCGAACGTGTGGTTCACCACCCAGTCCGGCCGCGCGCTCGGGCGATCCACCTTGTTGACGACGACGATGGGCTTCAAGCCCAGCGCCAGCGCCTTGCGCGTGACGAAGCGCGTCTGCGGCATCGGACCTTCGACCGCGTCGACCAGCAGCAGCACGCCGTCCACCATCGACAGCACGCGCTCGACCTCGCCGCCGAAGTCGGCGTGGCCCGGCGTGTCGACGATGTTGATGTGCGTGCCCTCGTAAGTGACGGCGCAGTTCTTGGCGAGGATGGTGATGCCGCGCTCGCGCTCAAGGTCGTTGGAGTCCATCACCCGCTCCTGCACATGCTGGTAGGCGGCGAAGGTCCCGGACTGCCGCAGCAGCTTGTCGACCAGCGTGGTCTTGCCGTGGTCGACGTGAGCGATAATGGCGATATTGCGTATTGGGCGGGTCATAAGGAAGGCAGTCTAAAGAGAATTGCAGCTCGTGTCGCGAACCGGCACGAGAGCACAAGCTGCCCCCGCCTGATCTTGTTCGAACCTGGGTTGAAATACCTGAACCGGATCTGTCCCGGAGGCGGCTTTGGAATGTAAGAAAATTCAACATGTTAGCATATTACGCGCGGCTTGGTCCAATATTCCGGCATGCCGACCCGAATCGGCGCCCTTATGTGGCGTTTATATTCAAATAAACAGTTAGTTGTGCATCATTCCCGACTGACAGGAACAAGCATTTGACGCACTTTCACGCCAAGCTCGACACGCCCTTCGCCTTGGTCGGAATCCGCACCGAAGGCGCCGCCTTGGCCGAAATCGTCTATCTGCCACGCAGCGCCGGCACTTTGGCCCCTGCCAACGCGCTCGCCGAGCAGGCCTGTGCGCAGATCGAAAAATATGCCGCCGACCCGGACTACCATTTCAATCTGCCGCTGAAGCGACTCGGCACTGTCTTCCAGCGTCGCGTATGGGAGCAAATCGCGGCGATTCCTTGCGGGGAAACCAGGACCTATGGCGATCTTGCACGGCTGCTGCGCAGCGCGCCGCGCGCAGTCGGCCAGGCCTGCGGCACGAATTATTTTCCGCTGGTGATTCCCTGCCACCGCGTGGTCGCCGCCACGGGCTTGGGCGGCTTCGCCCATGCGAGCGCCGGCTACCTGATCGAGGTCAAGCGCCGGCTGCTGCTGCATGAACTGGATGCGGCATGAGGCGCGCGGCCGTTTCCGCTCCGCCGCATGCCGCAAACGCCGTGACAGCGAGCGACGCTGCCATGCTGGACGAGTTTTGCGACCATCTCTGGCTGGAGGATGGCCTTTCCAAGAACACGCTCGAAGCCTACCGGCGCGATCTCACGCTGTTCGGCGACTGGCTCGCGCGCGAACGTATGCGCGGGCTGCTCGACACGCGGGAGGAGGATCTTTCGGCGTATTTCGCCTTCCGCTATACCCGGGCGAAGTTGCGCGCGAGCTCGCAGGCGCGATTGCACTCCAGCCTCAAGCGCTTTTACCAGTACGCCTTGCGCGAGAACAAGGTCACGGCCGATCCCACGGTCAGGCTGGACACGCCGAAAAAACCGCAGCGCTTTCCCAAGTCGCTCACCGAAAACGACGTGGAGGCGCTGCTCGCAGCGCCCGACGTAGAGTCCGCGCTGGGCCTGCGCGACCGCGCCATGCTGGAGATGCTCTACGCCACCGGGCTGCGCGTGTCGGAGCTGGTCGCGCTGAAGCTGATCGAGATCAACCAGGACATGGGCGTGGTGCGCGTGTTCGGCAAGGGAGGCAAGGAGCGCATGGTGCCCATGGGCGAGGAGGCCTCGGCTTGGCTCACGCGCTATTTGAAGGAGGGACGGCCGCGGCTGTTGCGGCGCGCGCAGTCCGACGCGGCATTCGTCACCGCGCGCGGCGCGGCGATGACGCGCCAGGCTTTCTGGTATCTGCTCAAAAGGCATGCGCGCACGGCTGTCCCGGGCAAAACGATGTCGCCGCACACGCTGCGCCATGCCTTCGCCACGCACCTCCTGAACCACGGCGCCGATCTGCGCGTGGTGCAGATGCTGCTCGGCCATGCGGATATCTCGACCACGCAGATCTATACGCACGTGGCGCGCGAGCGCCTGAAGCTATTGCACCAGAAACACCATCCGCGCGGATAGACAATCGATCGCGCGCCACGGAATGCGATGAGCAAGAAAGAACATGTTTCGGAGACGCCGGCCACGGCGTTCCTGAAGAAGCACGGCGCAAATTTCACCGAGCACCCCTACGCATACGAGGCGCACGGCGGCACGGCGGTGTCGGCACGCGAACTGGGCGTGCCCGAGCACGAAGTGGTGAAGACCCTGGTCATGGAAGACGAGACCAAGCGCGCGCTCATCGTGCTGATGCACGGCGACCGCAAGGTCTCGACCAAGAATCTGGCGCGGCAAATCGGCGTAAAGAGGGTAGAACCGTGCACTCCCGAGGCCGCCAACCGCCATTCCGGATACCTCGTCGGCGGCACCTCGCCCTTCGGCACGAGAAAACGCCTGGCCGTGTACGTCGAAAAAAGCGTGCTCGGCCTGAAACGGATTTACATCAACGGCGGCAGGCGCGGCTACCTCGTCGGCATCGATCCGCGAGAACTCGTGCGGCTGCTGGCCGCCAAGGCCGTGGAGGTGGCGCTGGAAGACTGAACCTCGGGCGCGTGCGACCCTGATAGGGGTCGGGAAAGGTTGACCCTCCCCGCCCTCCGAACCGTGCGTGCAGTTCTCCCGCACACGGCTCTCCAGTCGGTGGTTATCCTCATCGGGGTTGGCTCGCCAGCATTCGGGCTTCGGTCATGGTGAAGAGCC
>DATKUQ010000470.1:0-6052 GCA_035530495.1 Burkholderiales bacterium | reverse complement strand
TAATCCCGAAACGACGCGAATGCCTTAGCATTGGGCCGAACAAAATCCAGCGGCACCCGCCGCATGAGGAAAATGATCGTCGGCAATATCGGGGCTCGGTTTGGCGCCATGCTTCTGCGTGCCGGGAGCCGTCGCCGCTGCATCGTCGCGGCGGTGGCGCTCGCGTTGACCGCCTGCTCCGTCGGCCCGCAATACGAGCGGCCCGTGATCGCCGCGCCGACAGCATGGCGCGACGCGCAAGCGCATGCCCCCGCCGTATGGCCGGCGACCGACTGGTGGCGCGGCTTCGGCTCGCCGCAGCTCGATGCCTACATCGCCCAGGCGCAGCGCGCCAACGACGACATCGCCGCGGCCGTCGCGCGCGTGCGCGAAGCCGATGCGCAGACCCGCATCGCAGGCTCGGCGCTGCTGCCCGCGGTCGCCGCGAGCGCAGGCATCACACACGAGCGCACCCGGGCGGCGAGCGGCAACCTGAGCACCTATTCGCTCTATACCCCCGAGATCAGCGCGGCTTACGAACTCGACTTCTGGGGGAAGAACCGTGCGGCCTTGCGCGCGGCCAAGGCGACACTCGCGGCCAGCCGTTACGACCGTGCGACGGTCGAGCTGACGGTGGTGACGGGCGTGGCCAGCACGTATTTTCTGGCGCTCGAACTGCGCGACCGCCTGAGCATCGCGCAGAACAATCTCGCCAGCGCAGAGGTGATACTCAAAGGGCTCAAGTTCGAACAAACGGCGGGAACGGCGAATGCCCTGGACGTGGCGCAGCAGGAAACCACGGTGGCCACGCTCGACGCGGCGATCCCGCCGCTCGAACAGCAATTGCGCCAGTCGGTGGATGCCCTGGCCATCCTGCTCGGCAAGGCGCCAGAGGCGATCGACGTCGCCAGCGGCGGCCTGCTCGGATTGTCCCAACCCCGGGTTCAGCCGGGGCTGCCGTCCGAACTCCTCGCCCGGCGTCCCGACGTGGCCCGCGCCGAAGCGCAGCTCGTGGCCGCCAACGCCAACATTGCGCTGGCACGGGCGGCTTACTTTCCGAACATCCAGCTCACCGCCAGCAGCGGCTTCGCAAGCGCCGCCTTGTCCAAGGTGATCGATCCCGCCAATGCAGTCTTCAGCCTTGCCGCCGGCCTCACCCAGCCCATTTTCGAGGGTGGCGCGCTCGAGGCCCAGTCCGCCTATGCACGGGCACGCTATGCGGAGTTGCTCGCCGCGTACCACAAGACCGTAATCTCCGCCTTCGCCGATGTCGAAGACGCGCTCGTCGCGCTGCAAAAGACCAGTGACCAGTTGCAGCGCCAGCAAAGGGCGGTCGCGACAGCGCGCCGCGCCTACGAGATCGCCCAGGCGCAGCTGCACGCAGGGACCATCAACGTCCTGGCCCTGCTCAATACCGAAAGTGCCCTGTTTACTGCCGAGGATGCGATGGCCCGGGTCAAGCTTTCGCACTTGCAGGCATTGATCGGTCTGTTCAACGCGCTGGGTGGCGGCTGGCAAAACACCACGCCGGAGGCATGATGGCGAACGTTCGGAAGACAACACTCCCCTTGATCCGCATGAGCAGAACCCGCGCCGTCATGATCGGTACCGCCCTGCTGCTTGGTGCAGCTTTCTACTGGCAGCGGCTGACGCCGGCGCCGAGCGCGGCCGCCGGCCCGGCGCAGACCCCGCCGGCGATACCGGTCGAGACCGCACTGACCAAGCGCGCGGACGTTCCGGTCTACCTGGAGGGACTCGGAACGGTACAAGCCTTCTATACCGTCAAGGTGACGCCGCGCGTCGATGGGCAATTGCAGAAGATCGGCTTCGTCGAAGGCCAGACGGTGCAAAAAGGCGCTTTTCTCGCCCAGATCGACCCCCGTCCGTATCGCGCCGCCCTGGAGCAGGCCATGGCCGCCAAGGACAAGGACGCCGCGCAGCTGGTCAATGCCGAGCGCGATCTCGCTCGGTACAAGCTGCTGGCACCGCACTATCTGGTCAGCCGGCAGACGCTGGATACGCAGCGCGCGCTGGTGGCACAGATCAAGGCGCAGTTGGAGGGCGATCAGGCGACGATCGATAGCGCGAGAACGCAGCTCGACTACACGACCATCACCGCGCCGATTCGGGGCCGCACCGGGATCCGCCAGATCGATCCCGGCAACGTCGTGCATGCCTCCGATACCACCGGCATCGTCGTGATCACGCAGATGCAGCCCATTTCGGTCATCTTCGCGCTGCCGGAAGACGATCTGAGCGCCGTCAGCACGGCCATGGCGAAGGCCCCGGTAACGGTCGTCGCACTTCCGCGCGACGGCGAAACGGAGCTGGATCGCGGCACCATCGCGCTGATCGACAACCAGATCGATCAGGCGACGGGAACGATCCGCCTGAAGGCGACGTTCCCCAATCCGCATGACAGGCTTTGGCCGGGAGAGTTCGTCAGCATGCGCACGCTGCTGAAGACCGAGCGCAACGCCCTGACGATCCCTTCGGCGGCGGTCGAGCGCGGTCCTGACGGCGTATTCACCTACGTCGTGCGGCCGGACTCCACGGTCGCGGAGCAGGCGATCATGCTCGGCGAGGAAAGCGGAACGTCGGTCGTGGTGAAAAGCGGGCTTCGGGACGGGGCACGCGTCGTCACCAGCAATCAATATCGCCTGCAGCCCGATGCGCGTGTGCGCGTCGTCGCCGCGACGCAAAGTTCGTCTGCAGCCGGTCGCAACGGTTCCCGATGAACATTTCCCTGCCGTTCATCAATCGGCCGATCGCGACGTCGCTGCTCATGGCCGGCATCCTGCTGGTCGGCATGGTGGCGTATCCGCTGCTGCCGGTGGCGCCGCTGCCGGA
Organism: Burkholderiales bacterium; assembly: GCA_035530495.1. Lineage (GTDB taxonomy): Bacteria > Pseudomonadota > Gammaproteobacteria > Burkholderiales > SG8-39 > 2-12-FULL-64-23. The sequence continues at coordinate 3,223 of DATKUQ010000470.1, read as the reverse complement.
GGTCGACTTCCCGACGATACTGGTAAGCACCCAGCTGCCCGGCGCCAGCCCGGAGACCATGGCCGCTTCGGTGGCGCAACCGCTGGAGTACCGTTTTTCACAAATTCCCGGCGTGTCGCAGATGACCTCGAGCAGCGTGCTCGGATCGTCGCAGATCACACTGCAGTTCGATCTCGACCGCAACATCGATGCCGCCGCCCAGGACGTCCAGTCGGCGATCGACGCCGCCGGCGGGCAGCTGCCGAAGAACCTGCCCGCGCCGCCTTCCTATCGCAAGGTGAATCCGGCCGATTTCTCGATCCTGATTCTGGCGGTGCATTCCGACGCCCTGCCGCTGACCACTACGGACTATTACGCGGAAAACGTGATCGCGCAACAGATCTCCGTGATTCCCGGGGTCGGCCAGGTGGACATCGGCGGACGGCAGAAGCCGGCCGTGCGCGTGCAGATCGATCCCGCCAAGATCGCCGCGCTGGGCATTCAGCTCGAAGATGTTGCCAATGTGATCACTACCGCATCGGTCGATGCGCCCAAGGGATCGATCAACGGCGTCGCGCACAGCTTCGCCATCTACGACAACGATCAGCTTCTCAGCGCCGCGCCATGGAACAAGGTCATCGTCGCCTACAAGAACGGCGCACCGGTTCGCATCCGCGACATCGGCGTGGCCGTGGCGGGGCCCGAAAACACGCGGCAAGCCGCTTGGCAAAACGGCCGGCCCAGCATCCTGCTTCTGGTCAAGAAGGAGCCAGGCGCAAACATCATCGATACCGTGGAACGGGTCAAGGCCGCGCTGCCGCGCATCCTGGCCGCGGTGCCCCCGTCGATCAAGGTCGAAACAGCCATCGACCGCACCACGACCATCAAGGCCTCGGTCAGGGACGTGGAATATACCCTGGCCGTGACGATCGCGCTGGTCGTGATGGTGATCTTCCTGTTCCTGCGCAGCGCATCCGCAACCCTGATCCCGGGAATCACCGTGCCGCTGTCCCTGTTCGGCACGGCCGCGCTGATGTACTTCTTCGGCTACAGCCTCGACAACCTGTCGCTCATGGCATTGACGATTGCGGTCGGCTTCGTCGTCGACGATGCCATCGTGATGCTGGAAAACATCTACCGGCACATCGAAGCCGGGCTGTCGCCGATGCAGGCCGCGATCAAGGGCTCGGGCGAGATCGGCTTTACCATCCTGTCGATCAGCATTTCGCTGGTTGCGGTATTCATCCCGCTGCTGCTGATGGGCGGCATCGTCGGACGCCTGTTCCGCGAATTCGCGATCGTCGTGACCATGACGATCGCGGTTTCATTGTTCGTCTCGCTCACGCTGTCGCCGATGATGTGCTCCTTGTTCCTGCGCGATGAGAAGCGCGCGCGGCACGGCCGCCTCTACCTCGTCATCGAACGCGCATTCGAAAAATTGCTGGCGCTCTATACGCGCGGACTCGACGTGGTATTGCGTCACCAGCGTGCCACGCTCGGCGTCTTCTTCGCCACGGTCCTCGCCAGCGTGTTCCTCTTCGTGACGGCGCCGAAGGGGTTCTTCCCGCAGCAGGACACCGGAATCATCAAAGGCCTTTCGGACGCGGGACAGGACGTCTCCTTCAACGAAATGGTGCGCCTGCAGCACAAGCTGGCGGACGTCGTGACCAGCGACCCGGCCGTGGCGAGCTATGCGACCTTTATCGGAGGTTCGCGGCCGCTGAACAACGGCTTTGTCATTATCGGCCTGAAACCCCGCGACGAACGCAAGGCTAGCGCCGATCAGATCATCAGGCGCCTGCGGCTGCGGCTGGCGCAGGTGCAGGGTGCGACCCTGTACCTGCAATCCGCCCAGGACGTGAACGTCGGCGGGCGGACCGCGCGCACCGAGTATCAATACACGCTCGAGGACGTCAATCTCGACGAACTGAACGAATGGGCACCGAAGGTATTGGCCAAGCTGAAGACGCTGCCGCAACTGCAGGACGTAGCCTCGGATCAGCAGAACAAAAGCACCATGCTGTCGCTGTCGATCGACCGCGACCGCGCAGCGCGTTTCGGAATTCAGCCGGCGCTTATCGACGCGACACTCGACGATGCGTTCGGCGAACGCCAGGTCGCGCAATATTTCACCCAGCTCAGCACCTACCACGTCATTCTGGAGATCACGCCCAAGCTGCAGGCCGACCCGAATACGCTCAAGCGGCTCTATCTCAAGTCGCCGATTACCGGCCAGCAGGTGCCGCTGTCGACCTTCGTCAAGTTCGATACAAATCACGTCGGCTATCTTTCGATCAACCATCAGGGACAGTATCCGGCGGTCACGCTCTCCTTCAATCTTGCGCCCGGGGTCGCGCTGGGCCAGGCCGTGGACGCGGTCACAAAGGCGACCTCGGACATCCACATGCCGGCCTCGATGAGCGGCACCTTTCAGGGAACGGCGCAGGCGTTTCAGTCATCGCTCGAAAGCGAGCCCTATCTGATTCTCGCCGCGCTGGTGGTCGTCTACATCGTTCTCGGCATGCTCTATGAAAGCTACATCCACCCGCTGACCATCCTGTCGACGCTGCCGTCGGCCGGCGTCGGCGCGCTGCTGATGCTGAGGGCATTTCATTTCGACCTCAGCGTCATCGCGCTGATCGGCATCATTCTGCTCATCGGCATCGTCAAGAAGAACGGCATCATGATGGTGGATTTCGCGCTGCAGGCGGAACGCGAGCAGCATTTGTCGCCGGAGGAATCGATTCGTCAGGCCTGCCTGCTGCGCTTCAGGCCGATCATGATGACCACCATGGCCACGCTGCTCAGCGCACTCGCGCTCATGCTCGGCCAGGGCACCGGCTCCGAGTTGCGCCAGCCGCTGGGATATACCATGGTCGGCGGACTGCTGCTGAGCCAGACCCTGACGCTGTTCACGACCCCGGTCGTCTATCTCTACCTCGACCGTCTGAATGCCAGGCTGCGGCGACGGCGCCGGGCGGCGAGCGTCGCTGCGGAGCTGGCATGAAGCTTCTGCTCGTCGAGGACAACGAACGCGTCGCGCACTTCGTCACCAAGGGCCTGCGCGAGTCGGGACACACTGTGGATCACGCCGGAGACGGGCGCGACGGCATGCTCCTCGCGTCGAGCGAACACTATGACGTCATCATCATGGACCGCATGCTGCCGGGCCAGATCGACGGCCTGGGAATCATCGAAGCCCTGCGCAAGACCGGGAACCGCGTGCCGATCCTGATCCTCAGCG
>DATKUQ010000469.1:0-6069 GCA_035530495.1 Burkholderiales bacterium | reverse complement strand
CGCCATGTCCGGGCGCTTTGCCGACGCTAGCGTGGTTCTCGCCGTGGTCGACCCTGGGGTCGGCGGCGCGCGCGGGGCCGTGGTGGTGCAAGCCGATGGATGCTGGTACGTAGGCCCGGACAATGGTTTGCTTTCGGTGGTCGCTGCGCGCGCGCACAAGTGTGTTTGCCGGCACGTCGTCTGGCGGCCGTCGTCGTTGTCGGCCTCGTTCCACGGTCGCGACCTGTTCGCGCCGGTCGCCGCCCGGCTCGCCGCGCATGGTGGCTTGCCGGAGGGCTGGTCCGAGCACAGCGGCGGGCTCAGCGTCGAGTTCGGCGCCGACGATCTGAACGAGGTCATTTACGTCGATCATTTCGGCAACGCCCATACCGGCCTGCGCGCGGGCGGAATCGCGTGCGACGCGGCACTCTCGGTCGGCGCGCGCAAGCTGCGCTACGCGCGCGTTTTCTCCGAGGTCGCGGAGGGTGAGGCGTTCTGGTACGAAAACAGCCAGGGCCTGGTGGAGATCGCAGTCAACTGCGGCAGTGCGGCGCAGTTGCTGGGGCTGAAAATCGGCGACCGGGTGACTTGGGTGTGAGCAGCGTTCCTGGCGCGCGCGTGCTTAGAGTGTCTAACAAAACGAGGGGAAATCCCCTACGGGGACTTCCTTCGGGGCGCCTCCCCTCGTGCTCCCCTAAATCAGGCGCCTGAGGGCGATTTTGTTAGGTGCTCTTAGAGCACGAGAATCGCCCTGAAATCGTTGACGTTGGTCCGCGTCGGGCCGGTCACAAGCAGATCGTTCAACGCCTCGAAAAAGCTGTAGCCGTCGTTGTTCGCCAGAAGCTTTTTGGCGGAGACGCCGGCCGCTGCCGCGCGCGCGAGCGCATCGGGCGCCAGCACCGCGCCGGCGTTATTCTCGGAGCCATCGATGCCGTCGGTATCGCAGGCGAGCGCGTGGACATCGGCCATTCCCCCCAGTTCCAGCGCGAGCGACAGCAGAAACTCGCTGCAGCGGCCGCCGCGGCCATTGCCGTGTACGGTGACAGTGCATTCGCCGCCCGAAATCAGCGCCACGGGCGGCTTTATTGGCTCGCCATGAGCGCGGATCTGGCGCACCAGCGCAGCGTAGACCTTGGCGACTTCACTGGCTTCGCCGGTGACGCTGTCGCCGAGCACCATTGGCGTGATGCCTCGCGCGCGGAAATAGTCGGCTGCCGCCCGCAGCGAACCCTGCGCGGTGGCGATGATGCGGTTCTCCACGCGAGCGAACAGTTTGTCCCCGGGCTTGGGCGTTTCGGCGATCTCGCCGCGCGCGCCGCGGGCAAGATGCGCCAGCACCGGCGCCGGCGCCTTGACGCCATAGCGCGCGATAATGTCTTGGGCATCCTGGTAGGTGCTTGGGTCGGGCGCGCAGGGGCCGGAGCCGATATGGGTGGGGTCGTCCCCGGTCACGTCGGAGATGATCAGCGCCAGCACTCGCGCCCGGCACGCCGCGGCGAGTCTGCCGCCCTGGATGCCGGAGAGGTGCTTGCGCACGGTGTTGATATCCTGGATCGGCGCGCCGCAGCGCAACAGTTCTTTCGTCGTCGCCTTGAGTTCATTCATGCCGATGCCCTCGGCAGGCAGGCTCAGCAGGCTGGATCCGCCGCCCGACAGCAGCGCGAGCAGCAGGTCGTTTGCCCGCAAGGCTTTCGCGCGGCGCAGGATCTCCTGCGCCGCCTTCTCGCCGCTCTCGTCCGGGACCGGATGGCCCGCTTCCACCACCTGGATGCGGTTGGTGAGCAAGCCGTGCTGGTAGCGCGTGATGACGAGGCCGGTCAGCGCTGCGGCGGACGGCCAGTGCTGCTCGACCGCGAGCGCCATGGCGGCGGCGGCCTTGCCCGCGCCGATCGCCAGCGTTTTGCCTGCTGGCGGCTGCGGCAAGTGCGGGGGCAAAATCTTCAGTGCATCGGCGGCGCCGACTGCAGCGTGAAAGCTTTCAATGAGCAGCGCGCGCGGATCCATGACCGGCGAAAGATAGCAGCTTTCCGCGGCGCTTGCCATGCCGCAGCGCCGGGGATGTCACCCGTTCATCATGCCCATCGCGCCTTGGAACAGCACGCTGTTCGGATCGGCGAGCCTTTCGAGCACAGTGAGATGGTTGCAGCCGGGCATCGGAATGTCGCCGGCGAACGCATAGCGCCAGGTTCTGGCGATGAGCGCATTCTGGCGTTTGAATTCCTCGCTTTCCTCGCCTCCGACCGCCGTATAAAGCGGTGCAGTAGTGGCAGGCGGAATGTTCACCGGGCTCAGCCGGCGTGCGAGCGTTTGATCCAGCTTCAGGTCCTGGTTCACGAATGGTGCGTGCACCAGCGGCTCCAGGTCGTAGATACCGCTCACCACGAGGCCGCCTTTCACCAGGTTGTAGGGTAGTTGTGGCATGTAAATATTCCAGCGCGCCGCCAGCATCATCGCCGCCAGGTGCGCGCCTGCGGAATGTCCGGACACGTACATCCGTCCCGGGTTGACGCCGTAGCGCGCGCCGTAGTGCCAGAGCCAGGCGATGGCGAGAAGGTTCTGCTTGACGATATCCTCGATTCCGACTTCGGGGCACAGCCCATAGTTGGGCACGGCCAGGGTCACGCCGCGACGCGTGAACGCCGGAGCAAGATAGGAAAAATCGCTCTTGTCGCGCGACCTCCAGTAGCCGCCGTGGATGAACACCAGCAGCGCTTCGCTCCTGCCTTCCGCCGGGAAGATGTCGAGTCTTTCCGCCGGGCTCGCGCCATACGGTATATCCAGGTGGCAGGGCAAGTGCGCGCGTGCTTGCACCGAGCGCTTTGCACCGCGCTCGAAAATCTGCGGGTAATCTGGAATCGTCGCACGGGCGTTGTACTGCCGGTCGTTGTAGGTGGCTGTATCTGTCATGATTTGCTCCGGAGCGAGTGCGCCGATCAAAATCCGGCCCTCGACCGCCGAGGCCCGGGGCAATCCTTTGCTCAACTGTTCCAGCCCTTCGGCTTCAGCTCGCGCAGCTGTTCCCACAACTCGACCGCCTGTCCCCGTGCCAGGTTATTGCGCACATAATGGGCGACGCGCTCATCTTGGATGAAGCTCGCCGACGATTTCGCGCCCAGGATGGCGGCCGGGAGCTGCGGCCGGGCGATGACAAAACCCTGCACGTAGTCGACCCCGATCTCTGCAAGGGCCTCGACCGTGGCCAGGTCCTCGGCCCATTCCGCCACACTTTTCATGCCCAGGTTGCGCGCTAGTTCCACGATCGCCTCGACGATGGCTAGATTTGCCGGATGCGCGTTCACGCCGAGGACGAAGTTGCCGTCGATCTTCAGCGTATCTGCGCGCAACTCCTTCAGATACGAGAACGACGTGTAACCGGCGCCAAAATCGTCGAGCGCCACCTTGGCCCCGAAATCCCTCACTTTGTCGATGAAGCGCCGCGTGTTGTCCAGGTCGTGCAGTGCCACGCTTTCCGTGATCTCGACACATAATTTGCCGACGGCGCGCCCGTGCTGTGCCAGCATCGAGAACGCGTCCTCGATGAAGCGCTCGTCGTTTAGCGAGGCGCCGCTCAGATTCATGCACGCGAACCGCGTCCGATCGAGACTGTCGTAATGCTCGTCGAGCCACTCCAAGGTATTGGACATGACCCAACGATCGATTACAGCACTGCGACCGTTGTTTTCGCCCGCGGAGATAATCTTTCCCGCCGAGGTGATGCTATTGTCCTTGTTGCGCATGCGTAGCAAAATTTCGAAGTTCAGCGATTCATACGGTTCGCGCAGGGACATGATCGGTTGCATCACCAGGAACAGGCCTTCAGGCACCACCCCGGTTCCGAGGCGTTCGATCAGCCGCAACTCCTCCTCACGTTCCTTGAATACTGCCTGGTTCTTTTCGTACACCACCAGATTGGCGTGCAATCCTTTCTTGGCTTCGCGGCAGGCACGGTCCGCCGCCGAGATCGCGTCCTTCACGCTGGTGCCGGCGGCGACTTCGATCAATCCGATCGAGCCCCTGACCTGGAAAGCCTTATCGCCTGTCTGATAGGGGCGCGATCCGATCCAGTCGACGATGCCACGGCAGATCGCGGTCGCGGTGCGGATCGGCGTGTTGCGGAACACGATGACGAACTCATCGCCGCCGACTCGCCCGACGTCGTGCCCGTGGGCCAGCATTTCGCGCACGCGGTCCGACACCCGTCTCAGAACCTCGTCCCCCGCTACATGGCCGAACAGGTCGTTGATCAGCTTGAACCGGTCAAGGTCGAGGTAGGCCAGCGCCAGCGGTTGGCCTTCGGCGAGGCCGCGCGCCGCCTCGTCGAACACCTCCTCGATGCCATGCCGGTTCAGCACCCCGGTCAGCAAATCGTTCTCCGCCAGGAAGCGCAATCTGGCGTTCGCTTTGGAGCGTTGAGTAATGTCCTGCAGCGACCCTTCTATCGTGTCCCCCGCCAGGGTCGCCCGGACCAGAAACCGCCTGGATTGTTCCTCGTCGGCGACGGCATCGCGAATCTCCAGATCTTCGCCGGTTCCGCGTTGGACCATGTCTTGCAGCTTGGCCCACGCGCCCGCCTCGAAACGCGCGTTCCAGGTTTCCTTGTCGGGGTGGAACAGATCCGGGCCCAGCATCTTGTGCAGCGCCGGATTGCCGCGCAGAAACACGCCGTTTGCGTCGAGCGTGAACAGTCCGATCGGAATCGCTTCGTAGGTGCTACGCAATTCGGTCTGCGCCTTCACCCGCTCCGAATGTTCCTGCCGCATCTGCTCGGCGATTGCAAGCGCCGCCATGAGGCTGGATGCCAGGGCGGCGGTGACGCTGTTGACGGTCCCAATCAGCCCCTGAAGGCCCAGTGCGGCCGCAAGAACTTCGTAAGCCGTGGCAAATAGCGCGATGCCGAACGACGCGCCGTACCACATCGCCACCACCGAGCGCGTAACGAACACAATGCGCGCCAGGAAAAAGGTCAGCAAAGTGCTGCCTAGGGCAGCGCTTATCCACATGAAGGGTAGAAACTTGGAAAAAGGCAAGAATACGCCCGCTAGTAGAAGCGGCAGGCACGACCACGCGGCAAGTCGTATTAGCGGCGCATAGCCAACTCGCTTCAAGTCCTCTCGGAACAGTGTGCTGAAAAGGGTGAAGGTCAGGATATAGTTGGCCGCAATGGTCAACATCCTCGTGCGCAGGATCCATTCTGGCGGTATCGTTCGCTCGAGCCACTCTGTGTCCCATCCGGCAGACAGCGCGGCTAGGCGCAGGTTCGTAATCAGCCACACCGCAAAGAGGACGTAGATCCATTCGCGGTTGATCAGCGCGGTGAGCAGCACGAACAAGGAGAGTACGATCAGGCCGCCGTCAAGGAGCCCTGAATCGCGATGAAACTTCAGCCGTGACACCTCGAACTTGTCTGCCGGCCATTGCATCACGGATATGCGTCCGGGGCCAGCGAGCACGGACCGGCATAGAATGGTCTCCGCCGTTTGCAGCCGACCCAGGTCAAGAACGAATCCGGACTTTTGCTGTTTCATCTGGCCGGCCGACACTTTGTAGTCTGCGCTGCCAAGAAACTGTCGGCCACCCGCGCCCCAGCAACTTGCTTCGAGTGCGTGTCTGTCTGGAAGTTCCACGTCCACCGCCTCGTTAGAGGCTGAGGGCTGGACGGCGAAACTAAACCAGAACGGGGACTCCGAGAGCCTGGTGTCGAGCTGTTGAACGCTGGGCTGATTCGCTAATCGTGCCAGCGCCTGTTCCGGTTCGAGGGAAGCACCAGTTTGTTTGAAGACCCGGAATTCGAGGGGTTTCCCCTCGCCTGCATCATATTGCGGTTTGAAAGCATACAGCGCAATCAGCGACATTACGACGATTACGGCGGGCACGCCGTAAATGGACAGGCCATACAATAGCGCGTCCAGCGCCGCATTGGCGCGATTGATCCATCCGGGCAAAATTGTACGAGACCTCGGCATCAGGTAGATCGACGGGCGAAGCTAAGCCTGCATGATACCTGTTTTGGCAATGGCGAAAATATTGACCGGTAAACCCGTGTTCTCGTTTCGACCTCGATAATGAGCGGTGGCATGCGCGCCGCGCATG